>NZ_JBIUWM010000090.1:0-13369 GCF_044743445.1 Pseudomonas sp. NPDC087615
CTTGGCTGGAATTCGGCTTTTGGCCTTTTTCCTACTTCGTTTGAGCCGTTTTCGCGTCGGTTTAGAGATGCTTGGAAAATGCGGCAGTATCCGTTAAAGCCGAATGATGTTCAACACGTCGCCTGACAGGCTGACTTGTACGCCCGAGCCCCACATTGGATCGCGACGCAGGTCTTCGGAAACCTTGTAGTGGCCGGCGATGGAGATCAGTTCAGCGCTCAATTGCTGACAGAAAATCCGCGCCTTGGTGTCGCCCTTGACCCCGGCCAGCGCACGACCGCGCATCGGGCCGTATACATGGATGTTGCCATCGGCCAGAAGTTCCGCCCCCGGACTGACCGAGGACACCACCACCAAATCGCCACCCTCGGCATATATCTGTTGGCCACCACGCACTGGCGTAGTGATGACACGGGTCGGTTTGATGGTCGGCGCCGGCGGTTTTTCCGGTTTCTTTTTGACTTCGGCTTCAGGGGGTTCCAGCGGCCGCTCACGGGCGCCTGACGGCGGCAGCACCGGGATGTCGATGGCGATAGCAGCGGCGATGTCTTCGATGCGGCTGGCGCGAATCGCCAGGGTGCGCAGGCCATGTTGGCGGCACACGCGCATCAGGCCTGGCAGATCGACCGCGCCCTCGCTCGGCGGCAGCTTGTCCAGCGCCAGAACCAGCGGCGCATTGCTGAAAAAATTCGGCGCCTGGGCGACTTTGGCGGCCAACTGCCGATCGAGGCTTTCGAGGTCGTTACGGGCCAGTTCCAGCACAGTGATGGCCAGCATGCTGCCCTTGAGCTGGAATACGGGATCTTGGTCTAACGGGTCGGTTTGGCTCATGTCGGCATACAACGGCTTGTCACTAAAAGTGCCGAGACTTATAACGAGAACGCCCGCGAGCCGCAAGCCGGGTCGAACGATGTAGAATGCGCGGCCACTGTATTTACGGAAGCTTTAATGGATCGCCCGCGTTTTCGAACAGCATTTCTTTCTCCACGCTTCTGGCCGCTCTGGTGTGGTCTGGGGCTTTTGTGGCTGATTGTGCAATTGCCGTATCCGGCATTGCTGACCATCGGTCGAGTTTTGGGCGCGTTGATGTATCGCGTGGCGGGCGACCGGCGGCGTATCGCCAAGCGCAATCTTGAACTGTGCTTCCCGGAAAAATCCGCCGCCGAACGCAAGCGTCTGCTCAAGGAAAACTTCGCCTCCACCGGCATCGCCTTTTTTGAAATGGCGATGAGCTGGTGGTGGTCTCGTGAGCGGCTGGCGAAACTGGCCCACGTCGAAGGCCTTGAACATTTGCAAAAGGCTCAGCGTGACGGCAAGGGCGCGATCCTGATGGCCGCGCATTTCACCACGCTGGAAATCGGCGCGGCCTTGCTCGGCCAGCAGCACACCATCGACGGCATGTACCGCGAACACAAAAACCCGTTGTTCGACTTCGTTCAGCGTCGGGGCCGCGAGCGGCACAACCTCGATTCACTGGCGGTGGAGCGCGAGGACGTGCGCGGCATGCTCAAGCTGCTGCGCTCTGGTCGGGCGATCTGGTACGCACCGGATCAGGACTACGGCGCCAAACAAAGCATCTTTGTACCGCTGTTCGGCATCCAGGCCGCGACCGTGACCGCGACCACCAAATTTGCCCGGTTGGGCAAGGCGCTGGTGGTGCCGTTCACGCAGGAACGTCTGGCGGACGGCAGCGGTTATCGGTTGGTGGTCCACCCGCCGCTGGAGGACTTCCCCGGCGAGACCGAAGAAGCCGACTGCATTCGCATTAATCAGTGGGTCGAAAGCGCGTTGCGCGCCTGCCCCGAGCAATATCTGTGGGCGCATCGCCGCTTCAAGAGCCGCCCACCGGGCGAGCCGAAGTTGTACGCCAAACGCGGTTGAACCCATCCCAATAAGCACCATGGAGTGTTGCAATGAGCCCAGCTGAACCGGTCACAGGTTTGATTCTTTCCGGCGGCGGGGCTCGGGCGGCGTATCAGGTGGGCGTGCTGGCGGCGATTGCCGAATTGCTGCCGTTGGGCGCCGATAATCCGTTTCCGGTGATCGTCGGCACCTCGGCCGGGGCGATCAACGCCGTCAGCCTGGCCAGCGGCGCCACCGACTTTCGCGCCGCCATCGAACGCCTGACGCTGTTCTGGCAAGGCTTTCGCAGCCATCGCGTGTTGCGCAGTGACTGGCCTGGCGTGATTCGTCAGGCCAGTCGTTTCGTCAGCCACAGTTTGCTCGGCATGGGCCGGCACCTGCCGGTGGCTTTGCTCAACAGTTCGCCACTGCGCGAGTTGCTCAATGAAAAACTGCACATGCCCGGCATTGCCGAGTCCATCGCTCGCAAGCAATTGCATGCCGTTGCAGTCACCGCGTTCGGCTACGAGTCGGGGCAGGCGGTGACGTTCTATCAGGGCGGCGGCGCCATTGATGCGTGGTTAAGGCATCGGCGGATCGGTGTGCCGACGCAGCTGTCGGTGGACCACTTGCTCGCCAGTTCGGCCATCCCCTTGTTGTTTGCGCCTGTGAAAATCGGCGAAGAGTATTTCGGTGATGGGGCGGTACGGCAATCCGCGCCGATCAGCCCGGCTCTGCACCTGGGGGCGAGCCGGGTGCTGGTGGTCGGCGTCAGCGGAAACCCGCGCGGTGTTGACCCGCTGCAGCCGCTGGAGCGCGCTTACACGGGGCAGCAACCGACGCTGGCACAAATCGGCGGCCACATGCTCAACAGCACGTTCATCGACAGCCTGGAAAGCGATATCGAGTTGCTTCAGCGCTTGAACCAGTTCAGCCATCTGATGCCCGATGGCACGCCAAAGCGCGCCTTGGGCGTGGCGCCCGTGGAGGTGCTGGTGATTTCGCCGAGTCAGCCGATCGATGAGATCGCGGCGCGGCATCGGCAGGAGCTACCGGCGGCATTACGCTTGTTCCTGCGCGGTCCGGGGGCGACCAAGACCAGTGGTGCAGGGGTGATGAGTTATCTGCTGTTCGAGGCAGGGTATTGCAGCGAGTTGATTGATCTGGGGCGGCGCGATGCGTTGGCCAAGCGCGAGGAGTTGTGCCGTTTTCTCGGGTTACCGGTTTAACAACCAAAGTTCACAGCCGTCGACATTCGGGTAGGCAGATGAAGCCGTCCCGGGCGCTTGAATCGCCAGAACGGCTGACCGTCGATGTTACTCAGCCAAATGTATCAACCCTCCCGAATAATAAAGAACAGCGTTTGTTGGTCTGAGACTTTCTGCATGCCGCCTGCCAGATAGACAACGTTGTTGTAATCAAGCATCCGCTGCCATTTCGACTTTTCCACACGGGCCCTGAGTTTCGGATCATTTATTTCAACAGCAGGACCGACTGTTCGAATTAACTCTCCACCAATGGCGGGGAGGGGGAATCTCAGTACGAATACGGTATCCAGGTCTTTGCGTTCGAAGAGCAAAGCGTCTTCATTGAACATGCGACTGGTGCGATCTACCCCATAACCGTTGCTTTCGAGAAGGTCGCTGAATATGGAGCGTAAGCTGGAGTCCTGCGAGATCAGGAGTCGGCTGGCATCAAAATCGAGTCGGCTGAATGTCTCGGCAGACGGCGATGGCAATAGAAGTTTGTGGCCTGGCAGATCGTTGCTGGGGGATGGCATCAGGATGGGCAACATCAGCAGCGGGTCGGCCAGCTCCGGTCTTCGTGCACGGACGGTGGACCTGTTTTCCCAGTGATAAAGCGTGTCGAACAGAATGGTCAACCCATCGCCGTTGATGGCTTCAGACGGGGTCGCCTGATTGAACACGGCTTTGGCGATGGCGTTCGACGAATCATTCGACAAATACCGCATGGATTTGCCGACGTACTCGGTCAGCGAGACATCAAACGGGTTTTGCTCCAGCACGGCCCATGCGCCACTGGATTTGATGACCCACCTTGGTTGCAGTGATGGATCGGTTTTCAACATCTGCTCGAAGGCATCGTAGCGGCCGGGCGTGAAGAGAGGGTTCTGCAGATACACGAGAACGGTATTGTCCTGAATCCGTTGCGGCACGATCACGTAGTGCAGGCCGTCTATTTCTATCGAATCAATGCCCTCGGGTTTGCTGGATTTGCCCCAGCTTTTCCAGACGCCGGCGGAGGGTTGAGTACCAGGGAAACGGCCCGTCGATGGTCGGACAAGTGGTGGTTGATCAACGTCGGTCAAACGTTGACGTTTGCTCGACCCCGGCCGTTGATCGTCGCTCGTTTTTATCCGCCAGCGTTTGGTTCCGGCAATAGGCTCAACCCGCGCGCCCAGCACGTTGCGGTCGTGAGCAGCGGCTTGCTGATAACCTCCCTGCGGGTGTTTGCGTACCAGGAAAGTCGTCCCATCCTCCATGTCCACGTAGGATGCCCGGCGCTTGATGTCGTAACGAATGCCGTCCGGGCTCTCTTGCGCGCTGCTCAGACTGGAGGCCTGTTTGGGGGACAGGGGCGTTGGCGATCCTCCCGCTGTTTCGACGTTCGCCGCAATGTGCATGGCCGGAGTGGATGCTTCGGGGCGCCAGTGAGGCTGTCCTTCTACCTGCTTTATCAATGGACCCTGCTCGCCAAGCCCCTCTGGCCAATGCAGGCGGTAGCGGCCATCGGCTTGGCGTTCGGCGCGAAAATAACCTTCGTCTGCAACGTGGGCATAGGTATTGCCCTGCGGGCTTTCGAACAGCCCGCTTTCACCGCTGAGTGGGCGTAACTGGCCGATATTATCGGCCGGCCAGGTAATTGCCTTCATGTTGGCTTGCAGCAACATGGCGGAGAGGGACGGGTCGCTCACAATGACTGCTGGCGCGAGCTCGTTTGGGATTTGTGGGGTGTCTCGGGCATGAGATTCAGGTACATGACCCACCGAGGTTGTCGGGTCGGAACCGCCGATATGAGGAAGGTGGTCCACCGCCTCGTGAGGCGGAGTTTTCGGACTTGTCGGGTGCGTGTCGGTTGCAGTGGTGGCGGAGATTTTTTTCGGGGGTTTGGCCATATCGGATTTCTCTTCAACATGAGAGCTAAAGCGTTGTTGGAGAACGACGCAAGTGAGCGCAGAGTCGACAGTCATCTCTTTTTGACAATCAACCGTTCGGGGCTCTGCGAGGGGCTTATGCTGGATAATCCGACGCCGTCTTGTGCGGTATATATGTATCGCGATCAAGGCAGTAAACGTTTCTTTCGTATTTTTTAAAGCGCACCCGAATCCAGCGCTGAGTTCGTTGGAGGGAGTGTTCCAAGAGTCGAACGATTTTAGCGACGGGTGCGCTGCGTTTATCAAGTTCAAATAACAGCGGGTTATTTATGCGACGGGGACTTGCAAAAGTTGCTCTGGAACCGATAAGACAGGAACGGTTGGTTTATGATCGCATCGGGCGGAAATCACCAGGTCTGATCTGCTAATGGTGTTGGCTGTCGAAGGCCTGGTTACCCAGTGACGTCCTGGAAAACTGTAGAGCAAACGCTTGTCCGGGTGGTTGTACAGTTGGGCATGGAGAACTGGAAGTTCATGGTCTCCAAGCAATGCTTGACTGTCGGGCAGGGTGGCGGGGTAAGCCGGTGGTTCGACAAAATAACGGGCATCAATACCGGAGACTGTAATTTGGTCGAAGGAAAGATCGACCGTCCGGATAATGCCTTCTTCGGTCGTCACGTACACCCTGTCGATAATGTCCGCGCTGTCTTCATAGACCGGCAGATGAACAGTGCAACTTCCGATGTACAGTTTGTTGTCATTCAGCTTTATCTCAATAGTGCCCAGCGCTGTAGCATCGATATGCCAGGTGGAAGAGTGCGACAATCGCACGCTGGCGCTGGCAAGACCGCCCGGCGTTGAAATCTTGATGGTCATGTTGGCTGCCAGATGAAGGAAGTACGTGCCGCCTTCACCTTCCAGGCTCTCCATCGCCGTTTGCCCGGGATGAGAGGCAAATTTGGCGCAGGCCCTCTCTGAGCTCAGTTTATAGGGTTCATTTTCAGGAAGTTCAAACGGGTATTTACCTCGTCGGTAGCGCAGCGGCAACTGAATGATATGTTTCCAACGCATGAATCCAGATGTTTTATAGTCCGCAGGTTCTTCTGTGGTGGTGAGTCCGGCATTGGCCATTAGGCCGTCGTTGAAAATCAACAAGTATTGTTGGTTGGGGTGTTCACGCATGTGCTCCAGGATGAATCCCATGTTTGTCGACAGTTTGCAACTCGAAAAATTTCGAAGTGTTAGTGTTTTTTCATCGAGTGTGTAGATCAAGTCACATTGAATGTCGATCTCGCTTTTTTGACTCACAAAGGCACCATAGGATACTTCTATCTTTGTCAGTTCAGTGCTCGCGTAATCCAGATAGAGTTTGATGGCTTCATTGGGGCGTTTTACAGAATGGAAGGTGATGTTTTTATCGGTGCGTGGGAGGTAGTAACTGGTGAATCTCTGGTGCTCGATAGAGCAATCAGGGGTGTAGAGAATCGTCGGCTCTACGGGGATTCCTTGTCGGGTGATCACCGCTGTGACGTATTCGCGTTGAGAGTAAGTTATTGTTTCAGGGAGATCCGGGGTCAGGTGATAACCGTCCTTGGTAACGAATGTCAGTGTCTTGTTTTTTAACTGACGTTTACTCGCTACTTCTTCATAAACGTCGTGTATGACTACACGGGTTTTCAGCGAATCGTCCATGTCAAAATTCAACGTGACCAACAGGGAGTTATCCGCTCTCACCTCGAAACCATCTATCAGGTCCTTTCGGCAGCCCAGTTCAATAATGCTGTTCTCTTTACCGTCTTCGGTGATGGATATTTGCCCGGGAACATGGGCAATGAAATATTCATCTGCGCCGGCACCACCCCAGGCTTCTGCACCCGAGGCCAGCAGTTGGATGATGTCGTTTCCTGCCCCCGCTCTGATGATGTCGGCGCCATGCGCCTTGATGACGTTGCGCTCATCGGTTCCGGTCACGGTGCTGGACGCATGTGCTACGGTTACGACATTTTCGATGCTCTCGACAACGCCGAGCGGGGTACGTTTGTTCCCGCTTTCCGCCGTGGAGCCTGCAGTGATCGCATGGACCGTACCGGCCGGCAAGTCGACGTCATATCCGGCCTGTGGCTGCTTCTGGTGATGGTTCATTAAATCAATCCTGCCCAGGATCAACGAGTCGTCGCCTTCCCCCCCCTTCAACGTCCAGCGATCAGAAAGTTCTGGAATTGTCTGGTTGTTGATTTTTGCGCCCTGGAAGACGAAGAGGTCATCTTTCTCGCCGCCTGTCAGTTGTTTGTTTCCAGCGCCGTAGTAGAAGGCGTTCGGCTTCTTTTCTACCCCTTCAATGGAGTCATCACCGCCGCCAATGAACCACAGGATGCTTTTTTCCGCTCCTGCTGTGCCCAATTCAGCACCGGGAGTTTCGCCCGTCACCCCGTTTCGGCCGTCAATGATATCGTTACCGTCCTTTATTCTTGGCTTCATGACGGTATGCCGTTCCCACTTTCTGGTTAACCAGTGATGATGGCCTTCCAGGGTCGGTTCGAGTTCCACGTCGAAACTACCGTTAACGACGGCTTCGGTGGTGTCCTTCAATTGGACGTCGAGCAATGCTCTGGCCGTTTGCTTCAGTTGTTTTGCGTGGTCGATCTTGGCTTTGGCGCTGAGAAAACGATTCTGGACGTCTTCGTCCGGATCCATGAAGCAGAATGCAAACCAGCCTGTGCGCCAGCGTTCTTCGACAGTGAGTTCGATGTAGTCATCGATGTCATCAACTACCCGTACAGCGGCATAGACCTGTGAGCCGAAAGCCATCACTGCTCCGGCGACAAGGCCCACGGGACCTGCGGCCGAGAAACCGGCCATGGCTGCGGAGCCAAGGATGATGGTCATCGCGCCGCTGGCGACACTCAGGCCGCCGCTGACATAGAGATCCATCGCTGCCTTGCCGGTGGCATTTTCCGCTGCGATGAATGATCTGACTGCCGTGGTGATGTCGAACGGCAGGGTCAGTACTCCCCCGACCAAGCCACCTGAGCGGCTCAATCTGATCGCGGTACGCGTCTTGGCAAAATCCTTGAAGGCATTCTGGCCAGCCTTGAGCATTCGCGTGGCTTCTTGAGTAATTGTGACGTCGGTGATAACAGAGCCCACTTCGGCGAGTAGACCGGCACCGTTGATTTTAAATTCAGTAGAATCGTGGGCTTTGTACGCGTAGTACAAACCGCGAATCCCCATGAATATTCCGAATGCCTGAATGCCGACGCTAGAGCCAAGCGTGAAGTTGCTCAACGTCTTCGATATCCAATGAGGCGGATTTTTCGGTAAATTAGCGTGCCGCAGATCCAGTTTGTGTGCTGAATTCAATAGTTTTTTTAATTGGCTGCGAAGTTTACCTGCGTCATCAGTAGTTTCGGTGCCTTCTCTGATCATTCGCGGAGAAGTTATCGGCCGCCGGCTGGCCATTTCGAACAGCAGATCTGGCAACAAGTAACTGTCGCGGCCGGTTGCCGATTTCATAATGCTTTCTATATCGGTCAAGCTGAACTGTAACGCGTTGATGAAGGAACGCTTCGGTACTCGAAAAAATGTGTTTTTTCCATTTAAAGGCTGGCCGTCAATTCTTGCGCCTAGCGCATCAAGGGATACTCGTGTTACGGATATGGGGCCGATTTCAATTGGGCCAAAGACACTGTCATTTATTTTCAGTTGGCTTGTTTTTTCGTTGCTTTGCGCATTTTTCCTGTTATTTATCTCGGTGCTCAGATCAAGCGTCGAATCAGTGTGTAGATTGGGGCCCAAAGGTTCGAGTTCGGTTATGACAACCGCATCATGATGTATCGAGGCGTCTTGGAAGGGGGTGGCCATTTGAATATCCTTATTCGAGTGGTCTTTATATTGAACGTCGGGCGACATGTTAATGTTGGGTTTTTACTTCTGTATATCCTTGGGTTGTTGCCATGTATTGCACAGGCGCAGAAGTTATTAAACCGGCTTTAGTAGCGATCTGGTTTTGTTTGAACGCTGTATTGTCTTGGCGGGCATCATTGCGGGCGAACTCCCACAGGTTTTGTGAACGGCACGGATCACTGTGGGAGCTTGTTCGCGAAGGCGCCCCTGAGGACGCCGCGGGATCAGAAGTGGAACTTCACCAGGAAGCTGGTCACGTTCTGATTGGTGGTGAACGCACGGGTGTCGTCAATCCCGTACTTGTCTTTCCAGTAGTCGTACTCGACGCCGACATACAACTGCTTCTCGCCGAAATTCAGCGCCTTGCCCAAGTCGTATTTGACCTGCGGGTTGAAGTGCAGGTTGGCGTGGTATTCGCCACGGTTGTTGACGTCGTTGTCGACCACCCAGTCCATGTAACCGTCGATCAGCACGTTCGAATCGCCGACCGGAATGGTGTAAGACCAGACCGGCGTGATCTGCCAGACGTTGTCACCGGGGCGCGAACCTTCGGTGTGGCGCTGGTAGAAGTTCAACTGGAAGTAGTCGAAGCCTGGGATAGCCAGGTCGAAGCCCGGGCCGATCAGGTAGGACTCGGTGTCACCCTCGCCAAACTCGTACGTCATCGCCAGCAGGACGTCTTTGATCGGGCCGAATTCGATCTTCTGGTCGAGCACTTTGCCCAGCGAGATGCGTGGGCTGAATTCGCCGTAGTAGGTGTTCGGGCCGTTATTGAAGTCCTTGTCACCGTTGTAGAAGATCTTGTCGACGAACAGGAAGTTGTCCCCATACTTCCATCCGTCGGCGTGCTCGAAGGTCACGGTCTGCTGAATGGCAGGGTTGACCTTGAAGTCCTTGCCGTAGAGGTAGGTCAGGCTGTTGTTCTGCCACTGCAGCAGACCATCGGCCATGGCCTGGCCGCCGGCCAGCATGGATCCCGCGAGCATCAGGCTGGTGCACATACGTTTCATTCGGTTGCTCCCAAAGTAGGTGTTCCACGTTTATTTTTTTAGATCGGCGCTCTGGTGTGGCGCCTTTGTTCGTTACTGCAAAAGTCATCCAAACGGTCAGCTTTCCTGCTGTTAGCAAAAGCTGAGCCAAGGCTTTCGAAAAGCAAAAAAACGCCCTCTCGTCTGCTGAAAAACAGTCGATTGAGTGTGTTTTCGGGATGCCTCGGTACTGACCGGCGCCGGGATAAGTTGGCTTTTCGGTCAGAAATTAAATCCGGGCTTTTTTTTAGACCGAATTCAAGAGGCCGCGGAGAATACTGACTCCTCGGCCAGCTCTCAAGTGCCCCGCAACAGAGCACCGACAACAGGAATGGGGCACGGTTGCGGGTCATCTTAAAAGTGCACCTTCGCCGTGCTCGTAGGTCATCGCCAGCAGGACGCCCTTGATCGGGCCGAACTCGATCTTCTGGCCGAAGTTCTTGCCGTACAAGTCGCTCAGACTGGTGGTCTGCCACAGCCGTAAGTTGCCGGCCATGGCTTGGGATGCGGCGAGCAGGCCGCCACTCAATAGCGAGTTCGATTGCGTGCGAATCATCGGGTGCTCCCTCTTGTTTTTATTGTTTGAGGCGCAGAACTGCTAGCCCTTGTGCGGGGTGCTGTTAATGCTGCTGCGCGTGGCAGTCGTTGATCGCTGCGCGCTCTTTGCCGCCGAGGATGTTGAACAACAAGTTCAGCGTCAGCGCACTGAGAGTTGCCATGGCGATACCGCTGTGGGTGATCGGGCTCATCCACATCGGCAGATGCGCGAAGAACTCCGGACGGACCACCGGGATCAGCCCCATGCCGATGCTCACCGCCACCAGCAACTGATTGCGACGGTCACCGATGTCGGCTTCTTGCAGAATCTTGATACCGGTCGCTGCGACCATGCCGAACATCGCAATCGCCGCACCGCCGAGCACGGCCGGTGGAATCGACGCCACGAGGAACGCCGCTTTGGGCAGCAGGCTGAGAACGATCAGCAAGCCTCCCGCAACGATCGTCACCGAGCGGCAGCGCACGCCCGTCATCTGCACCAGGCCGATGTTCTGCGCAAAGGAGGAGTGGGTGAAGGTGTTGAAGAACCCGGCGAAAAACGACGCCGCAGCATCACACATCAAACCGCGACGCAGCATGCGCGGGCAGACTTCCTGGTCGGTGATCTTGCCCAGCGCCAAAAACATTCCGGTGGACTCGACGAAGATGATCACCACGACCAGGCACATCGAAAGGATCGGCGCGAGTTCGAATTTCGGCATGCCGAAATGCAGCGGCGTGACGAACTGAACCCATGGCGCGTTAGCCATGCCGCTCAGGTCGACCATGCCGATGGCGCCGCATAACACGTAGCCGATGCACATGCCGATCAACACGGAAATATTCACCCAGAACCCGCGCATGAATCGGTGGATCAGCAAAATGGTGCCCAACACCAATGCGGCGATGGCCAGATAAATCGGTGAACCGAATTGCGCAGCAGCGGCACCGCCACCGGCCCAATTCACGGCCACGGGGAACAGCGACAAACCGATCGAGGTGATGACCGTACCGGTCACCAGCGGCGGGAAGAAGCGTACGACCTTGGACATGAACGGCGCGATGATCATGCCGAAGAATCCAGCGGCGATGGTTGCACCGAAGATCCCTTGCAGACCGATACCGGGCATGCCTGCCATGGCGACCATGCTGCCGACAGCGGCAAAACTGGCGCCCATCATCACGGGCATGCGGATGCCCATCGGACCGATGCCGAGCGACTGCACGATGGTGGCGATGCCGGCGACCAGCAGGTCGGCGTTGATCAGGAAGGCGATTTCTTCACGACTCAGGCCAGCGGCCTGTCCGATGATCAGCGGCACCGCGATGGCGCCACCGTACATCAGCAGAACGTGTTGCAAACCGACCAGGATCAGTTGCAAAAGGGGCAAACGCTGAATGGCGGGTGCGTCGGGGATGCGCGCTTTGGACAGCTCGGACATGCAACACCTCGGATCTTTTTTATTCTTGTGATTGAACAGCTGTCGGGTTGCTCACAGCTGTTTCTTTGCATCAGGTAAACCGCATTAAGGCGATTCGCGAGCAGGCTCGCTCCCACAGGAAATGCGCGATCTCTGTGGGAGCGAGCCTGCTCGCGAAGCTTTTGTGGCTTAGTTGGTCTGCGCTCCCTGCACAATCCACGCACCGATCAGGTCACGTTCCTGCTGGGTCATCTGCGTGATGTTGCCCAGTGGCATGATCTGCGTGGTGATGGCTTGCGCCTGGATCCGCGCCGCGTTCTGACGGATCTGCTCGGGGGTGTCGAACATCACGCCAGCCGGGGCTGCGCTGAACAGCGGGCTGGTCGGTTTGGCCGAGTGGCAGACGGCGCAACGTTCCTGGATCACCGAGTGCACTTTGTCGAACGCAGGACCGGCGTTGGACGCTTGGGCTGGCGCTACGGCAGGTGCCGCCGGTTGTGCGGCTTCAGCCGGTTTCGCGCCACCACCCAGTGCCGTTTCCGGCAACGGTTGGTACTCGATTTTGGCTGGCGCCTTCGCCACTTCAGGCGAGGTCGGCATCGGCGCAGGGCCGGTGACGTACGCCAGCGTGATCATGCCCACCGCTGCAACCGGCAGAGTCCAAGCAAACTTGTGGCTGTCGTGACGGGTGTTGAAGTAGTGACGCACCAACACGGCCAACACGGCGATCCCGGCCAGGATCAGCCAGTTGTACTGGCTGCCGTAAGTGCTCGGGAAATGGTTGCTGATCATGATGAACAGCACCGGCAGGGTGAAGTAGTTGTTGTGACGCGAGCGCAGCAAGCCTTTGGCGGGCAGCGCCGGGTCCGGTGTGCGGTTCTCGGCAATCGCGGCGACCAGTGCGCGCTGCGCCGGCATGATGATGCGGAACACGTTACCGACCATGATGGTGCCGATGATCGCGCCGACGTGCAGGTACGCACCACGACCGCTGAATACTTTGCTGAAGCCATACGCCGCGCCGATGATCAGCACAAACAGAATGAAACCGAGCAGAGCAGGGCGTTTGCCCAGGGCCGAGTCGCACAGGAAGGAGTAGATGAACCAGCCCAGGAACAGCGAGCCGATACCAATGGCCACGCCTTCAGGACCGCTCAGTGTGCTGCCCGGAGCCAGCAGATAAAGCGTCGGGTTGGAGTAGAACACCACGCACAGCAGCGCGATACCCGACATCCAGGTGAAGTAGGCTTCCCATTTGAACCAGTGCAGGTTCTCCGGCATTGCCGGTGGGGCCAGTTTGTATTTTTCCAGGTGATAGATACCGCCGCCGTGGATCGCCCACAGATCACCGGCCAGACCGGTTTTCGGGTTGACGCGGTTGAGGTTGTTCTCCAGCCAGACGAAATAGAACGACGCGGGGGGGGAGGCCCCCCCCCAGATCAAGTGGTACCAGCGCGCGCGGCGGGGGGGGGCGTGGCAGACAAGTTGGGTGGGCGGGGTTTTGGGGCGGCGGGGGGGGGGGT
>NZ_JBIUWM010000091.1:0-2585 GCF_044743445.1 Pseudomonas sp. NPDC087615
TGCGTTAAAGCGGTACGAGCCGCCGGGGAAAGCGAAGGAAGGCCGAAGCCCCCGATCACCTGCATTAATCACAGTGCACCTTTCAAAAAAACCGCTGCGTTGGGACAGACCGGCAGATGAAACACCGGTACGTTGTTCGCTACACATTTTTTGGAATCGCCCAGCAAAGACTGCTTGGTAATCGGCAACTCCTGCAATTCAGGCGAATCCACAGAAGTTGTATCAAGAAGGGAGCGTAGTCTACCGGAATGCCCCTTTCATCTCAAACCTTGATCTTCGTCTGTTGGCTGCCAATTCATTTTCCAGCCGTCCTGCTCGTGGCCGTCAAGTCCCGGCAGGTTCGCCACCGCGAGCAATTCGTCACCGCGAAAAAGCAGCGGCAATCTGCCACGCACGAAACCCGGCACCGCACGCTCATTGAGCAAACGCTTGAGATCGCGATGGCCGCGATCCGCCAGAGGCATCACTTCGCCGCCCTGCCGATAGGCAATGCGCAACGGTCCGCTGGGAGCCTGACCGATGAACATGACACACCCGTTATGGGGCAAGCTTAGCGGCGACGCCGGCGCCTGCCACTCGCCGTCGATCACCGGAGCGCGCAGCCAGTCGCCACTGAGCCACCACAGGCGACCGGCACTGCGATGCAACTCGCCATCGGCCAGACGCCAGACCGGCGAAGCATCGTGACCGGCATTGCACAGATCCGCCCAACCCGACCAATGGTCGGTGTCAGGCAAACGCGTCAGCGGTTCGAGCCAATGGCTCAGCGCATTTCGCTGCCGGGGGGCGGAGAGCGCGCAAAGTGGCGCCAACGCCAGAGACGGCAAGCGCAGCCATTGGAATCCATGAGGCGTTGCAGCCTGTGCCAGATCGATTTGCGCCAATTCATCGAGCAAACCCTGCGCCTCTCGCAGATGCGCAGCGCTGCGCGCCATGCTTGCTTGCGCTTGCGGCCAGCGACTGCTCAGCAGCGGCATGACCTGATGGCGCAGGTAATTGCGCGAGAACTGACGATCCTGATTCGAAGGGTCTTCGATCCAGTGCAATTGATGAGCTTGTGCATAGGCCTCCAGTTCAGCCCGAGTGACATCAAGCAAAGGTCGAATCAGAACACCCTGCCCCAGCTCTCGCTGGCTCGGCATGCCCGATAATCCTCTGACGCCTGCGCCACGCAACAGACGAAACAGTAAGGTTTCCGCCTGATCATCCCGATGCTGGCCGGTCAGCAGCGCATCATTGGCCTGCGTCAGCGCACTGAACACCGCATAACGCACATCCCGCGCCGCCCGCTCCAGACTCGCACCCGGTTGCACCGTGACCCGCTCTACTTGCAATGGAACACCGAGCGCATCGCAGACAGACTGGCAATGCGCCGGCCACGCATCGGCCGCAGACTGAAGACCATGATGGATGTGGATCGCGCTTAGCGCCGGAAGGGATTGGTCTTTTGCGAGATTGGCGAGCAGATGTAGCAGGACGGTCGAGTCGAGACCACCGGAGAAAGCGACGCGCCAGTTCCTGGCATTGCGCCAGGCTGCAAGATTAAGCAAAAGCCGGGAAGGCAAATCAATCATGGACTGCCCCATATCGTTCTCTTTGCCTCAACCAAATGTGGGAGCGAGCCTGCTCGCGAAGACGGTTTAACATTCAACACATTCGTCGACTGTCATACCGCTTTCGCGAGCAGGCTCGCTCCCACATCAGGTATCGCGTTTCGACTTAGAGACCGTAGCTCATCAGTCGATCGTAACGGCGCTTGAGCAGCGCTTCGTTATCGAACTTCTTCAGCATCGCCAGTTGCGAGCTCAGCTCGGCGCGGATCGACGCCGCAGCGGCGGCCGGATCACGGTGAGCGCCGCCCAATGGCTCGCCGATCACCTTGTCGACAATACCCAGGCCTTTCAGACGCTCGGCAGTAATGCCCATCGCCTCGGCGGCATCCGGTGCTTTTTCCGCGGTTTTCCACAAAATCGAAGCACAACCTTCCGGCGAGATCACCGCGTAGGTCGAGTACTGCAGCATGTTCAACTGATCGCAAACACCGATGGCCAGAGCACCGCCAGAACCACCCTCACCGATAACGGTGGCGATGATCGGGGTCTTCAGGCGCGACATCACACGCAGGTTCCAGGCGATGGCTTCGCTCTGGTTACGCTCTTCGGCGTCGATACCTGGATAGGCGCCCGGGGTGTCGATGAAGGTCAGGATCGGCATTTTGAAACGCTCGGCCATTTCCATCAGACGGCAAGCCTTGCGGTAGCCTTCCGGACGCGGCATACCGAAGTTGCGGCGTACTTTTTCACGGACTTCGCGGCCCTTCTGGTGACCGATGATCATCACTGGCTGGTCTTCCAGACGAGCAATGCCACCCACGATCGCAGCGTCGTCGGAGAAGTGACGGTCGCCGTGCAGTTCATCGAACTCGGTGAAGATGTGTTCGATGTAGTCCAGGGTATACGGGCGTTTCGGGTGACGCGCCAGGCGTGCGATCTGCCAGCTGGTCAGCTTGCCGAAGATGTCCTCGGTCAGCGTTTTGCTCTTGTCCTGCAGGCGGGAGATCTCATCGCCGATATTCAGCGAATTTT
>NZ_JBIUWM010000091.1:2595-13347 GCF_044743445.1 Pseudomonas sp. NPDC087615
GATCTTGGCTTGCAGGTCGGCGATCGGCTGTTCGAAATCTAGAAAATTCGGGTTCATAGGCGTCCGTCTTGGGTCGTATCCCAAATGAGCTTGGGTCGGCCGGTTGTCTATTCGCGCCCTACCTTAAGGGAGAGGCGCGCTAAGGTCGAGATTAAAAATTCAGGTTTCGGGCACGCGCAATGATGGCACCTGCCGGTCAACGGTATTGGAGGAAGACGTTGTCTCGCCCGAACTGGTCACGCAGGGCTTGAATCAACGCATCCGCCGGGTCAATCCGCCAGGTCTCGCCAAACTGCAGCAAGGTCTTCGCATCGGGGCTGGTGTACTCCATGGTGATCGGACACGCCCCGCGATGACGCTTGAGCAAATCACCCAACCAGCGTAGCTGATCGCCTTTCAGGTCCTGAGTTTGCAGCTTCAGGCGCAGGCTTTCGGCAAGGTTGGTGCGCGCATCTTCCATGCTCATCACGCGCTTGACCCGCAGGCGCAGGCCGCCGGAGAAGTCATCGTTGCTGACCTCGCCTTCAACCACCACCATCGCGTCGGTCTGCAACAGCGACTGCGCGGAATGGAACGCTTCGGCAAACAGCGACGCTTCGATCCGCCCGGAGCGGTCATCGAGGGTGATGAAGCCCATCTTGTCGCCCTTTTTGTTCTTCATTACCCGCAGGGCAATGATCATCCCGGCCACGGTTTGCGTATCGCGCGCCGGTTTCAGGTCGATGATGCGCTGACGGGCGAAACGGCGGATCTCACCTTCGTATTCGTCAATCGGGTGACCGGTCAGGTACAGGCCCAGGGTGTCTTTTTCACCCTTGAGGCGTTCCTTGAGGGTCAGCTCCTTGGCTTTGCGATGACTGGCATAAACGTCGGCATCTTCCTCGACGAACAGCCCGCCAAACAGGTCGGCGTGGCCACTGTCGTGGGTGCGCGCGGTTTGCTCGGCAGCCTTGATCGCCTCTTCCATCGCGGCCAGCAACACAGCGCGGTTACGGTCGATATTGGCCTGATAAGCCTTTTGTTCGTCGTGAAAATAAGGCCCCAGACGATCCAGCGCACCGCTGCGAATCAAACCGTCGAGCGTGCGCTTGTTGATGCGCTTGAGGTCGACACGGGCGCAGAAATCGAACAGATCCTTGAACGGGCCTTCCTGACGCGCCTCAGTGATTGCTTCTACCGGGCCTTCACCGACACCTTTGATCGCGCCGAGGCCATACACAATGCGGCCATCGTCGTTCACCGTGAACTTGAACTCCGAATTATTCACGTCCGGCGCGTCGAGACGCAGCTTCATCGTGCGAATTTCTTCGATCAAGGTCACGACCTTGTCGGTGTTGTGCATATCCGCCGACAGTACCGCAGCCATGAACGGCGCCGGGTAATGGGTTTTCAGCCAGGCAGTCTGATACGAAACCAGACCGTAAGCGGCGGAGTGAGACTTGTTGAAGCCGTAACCGGCGAATTTTTCCACCAGGTCGAAAATGTTACCGGCGAGGTCGGCGTCGATATTGTTGGTCTTGCAACCTTCAATGAAACCGCCGCGCTGTTTGGCCATCTCTTCGGGTTTTTTCTTACCCATCGCCCGACGCAGCATGTCCGCACCGCCGAGGGTGTAACCGGCCATGACCTGGGCAATCTGCATCACCTGTTCCTGATACAGGATGATGCCGTAAGTCGGTGCCAATACTGGCTTGAGGCCCTCGTACTGGTAGTCCGAGTGCGGGTACGCCAGTTCGGCGCGACCGTGCTTACGGTTGATGAAGTCATCCACCATGCCGGACTGCAGCGGGCCCGGACGGAACAACGCCACCAGTGCGATCAAGTCTTCCAGGCAGTCGGGCTTGAGCTTTTTGATCAGCTCTTTCATGCCTCGGGATTCAAGCTGGAACACCGCTGTGGTTTCAGCTTTTTGCAGCAACTGGTAGGTCGGTTTGTCGTCCAGCGGGATGAACGCGATATCCAGCGGCGGCTCGTCGACCTTGGCGCGGTCACGGTTGATGGTCTTTAGCGCCCAGTCAATAACCGTCAACGTCCGCAGACCAAGGAAGTCGAACTTCACCAGACCGGCCGCCTCAACATCGTCCTTGTCGAACTGGGTTACCAGACCGTCACCGGCCTCGTCACAATAGATCGGCGAGAAATCGGTCAGTTTGGTCGGCGCGATAACCACACCACCAGCGTGCTTGCCGACGTTACGCACAACGCCTTCGAGCTTGCGCGCCATCTCCCAGATTTCTGCGGCCTCTTCATCGACCTTGATGAAGTCGCGCAGGATTTCTTCCTGCTCGTAGGCTTTTTCCAGCGTCATGCCGACTTCAAACGGAATCATCTTCGACAGACGATCCGCCAGGCCGTAGGACTTGCCCTGCACCCGCGCCACGTCACGCACCACAGCTTTTGCCGCCATGGAACCGAAGGTGATGATCTGGCTTACCGCGTTGCGCCCGTATTTCTCGGCCACGTAGTCGATGACCCGATCACGACCGTCCATGCAGAAGTCGACGTCGAAGTCGGGCATCGATACCCGTTCCGGGTTAAGGAAACGTTCGAACAGCAGGTCGTATTCCAGCGGGTCGAGGTCGGTGATTTTCTGCACATAGGCCACCAGCGATCCGGCACCCGACCCACGGCCAGGCCCTACCGGTACGCCGTTGCTCTTGGCCCACTGGATAAAGTCCATCACGATCAGGAAATAACCGGGGAAGCCCATCTGGATGATGATATCCAGTTCGAAATTCAAGCGGTCGACGTACACCTGACGCTTGGCTTCGTAGTCTTCGGTGGTGTCTTTGGGCAGCAGAACCGACAGCCGCTCCTCCAGACCGTCGAAGGACACCTTGCGGAAATACTCATCGATGGTCATGCCATCGGGAATCGGGAAGTTGGGCAGGAAGTGCGTACCCAGTTTCACATCGATGTTGCAGCGCTTGGCGATCTCGACGGTGTTTTCGATGGCATCGGGAATGTCACTGAACAGCTCGGCCATTTCCTCCGCACTTTTGAGATATTGCTGATCGCTGTAATTCTTCGAACGCCGCGGATCGTCGAGGGCGCGGCCCTCACCGATGCAAACGCGGGTTTCGTGGGCGGCGAAGTCTTCCTGCTTGATGAAACGCACATCGTTGCTCGCCACCAGTGGCGCGCCCAGCTTGTCGGCCAAGGCCACAGCACCATGCAGTTGCTCTTCATCGTTGGGACGGTTGGTCCGCTGGATTTCCAGATAGAAACGATCCGGAAACACCGCCATCCATTCACGCGTCAGAACCTCAGCTTCAGCCGGGTTACCGCCGATGAGGGCCATGCCGATCTCGCCTTCTTTGGCGGCAGACAGCATGATCAGGCCTTCGTTGGCCTCGGCGACCCACTCGCGCTCGACGATGATCATGCCATTGCGCTGCCCCTCGATGAAGCCACGGGAAATCAGCTCGGTGAGATTGCGATAGCCCTTGGCGTTCATGACCAACAGGCTGATCCGGCTCAGCGGCGCATCAGGATCCTTGTTCGACAGCCACAGATCAGCGCCGCAGATCGGCTTGATCCCTGCGCCCATGGTGTTTTTATAGAATTTGACCAAGGAACACATGTTGTTCTGATCGGTGACCGCGACGGCCGGCATGTTCATGCCAGTCAGGGCCTTGACCAGTGGCTTGATCCGCACCAGCCCATCGACCAGGGAGTACTCAGTGTGCAGGCGTAGGTGAACGAATGAAGCCGGCATAGTGATCCTGTCCAGTTACATAGAGACAACAAGGCCCGGATTGTACCGGGCCTCGAACAAAACATCAGCCTTGCGACTAAACCTGCTTCAGACCTTCCAGTGCCTCATAAGCCTGGCGCACCGGGGCGAACGAGCGCCGGTGAATCGGGGTCGGCCCGAGCCGGGCCAACGCTTCCAGATGAACGGGCGTCGGATAGCCTTTGTGGCCGCCAATGCCATAACCCGGGTAAATCAGTTCGAACGCAGCCATTTCGCGGTCACGACTGACCTTGGCCAGAATCGATGCCGCAGCAATGGCAGGCACCTTGCTATCGCCCTTCACAACCGCTTCGGAGCGCATCGGCAGTTTCGGGCAGCGGTTGCCATCAATCATCGCCAGTTTCGGCTGGATGTGCAGCCCGGCCACGGCGCGCTGCATGGCCAGCATGGTCGCGTGCAAAATATTCAATTCGTCGATTTCTTCGACCTCGGCGCGAGCGATGCACCAGCTCAGCGACTTTTCGATGATCTCGTCGTAAAGCTTTTCGCGCTTGGCTTCGGTGAGTTTCTTCGAGTCGTTGAGCCCGACGATAGGGCGGTTCGGATCGAGAATCACCGCCGCCGTCACCACTGCACCGCACAACGGGCCGCGACCGACTTCATCGACGCCGGCGACCAGCGCTTCAACTTCGGCGACCAAAGTGAAATCCAGGCCCATTTGCATGCTTGTCTTGCTCATCGTGATTGACCGATCAGGTTAAGGACGGCATGCGCCGCCTGATTGGATGCATCCAGACGCAGCGTGCGGTGAATCTCGTCGAAGCCGCGAGTCTGCTCTTCACCGCCCTCGATCAAGGGCGACAGGGTCTGGGCAAGCGCCTCGACAGTTGCATCATCCTGCAACAACTCCGGAACCAGCAGACGCTGGGCCAACAGATTTGGCAGCGATACATACGGGCTCTTGACCATGCGTTTCAGAATCCAGAACGTCAGCGGCGCCAGACGATAGGCGACCACCATCGGCCTCTTGTACAGCAGCGCTTCGAGGGTTGCCGTACCGGAGGCGATCAATACGGCGTTACAGGCAGCCAAGGCCAGATGAGACTTGCCATCGAGCAAGGTCACCGGCAAATCGCGGCCGGCGAGCAGTTCTTCAAGCTGCGAACGGCGCTCCGGGCTGGCGCACGGCATGACAAAGCGCACACCCGGACGCATCGCGCGCAGGCGCTGGGCGGTATCGAGGAACAGTGCGCCGAGGCGACCGACCTCACCGCCACGACTACCAGGCATCAGCGCGATCAGCGGCCCATCAGGCAATCCCAACTCGGCACGCGCAGCCGCACGATCAGCCTCCAGCGGAATGGCATCGGCCAGCGAGTGACCGACGAAGCGCACCGGCACGCCTTTCTCTTCGTAGAATCTGGCTTCGAACGGGAAAAGCGTGAGCATCAAATCGCAACCTTCGCGAATCTTCAGCACGCGCTTCTGCCGCCACGCCCAGACCGACGGACTGACGTAATGCACGGTTTTGATCCCGGCCTGACGCAGCTTGAGTTCGATATTGAGGTTGAAGTCGGGCGCGTCGATACCGATGAACGCGTCCGGTTTTTCGGCAATCAGCGTGGCAATCAGCGCTTTGCGACGCTTGAGCAACTCGCGCAAACGACCGAGGACCTCAACCAGCCCCATGACCGACAACCGCTCCATGGGGAAGTATGAAGTCAGGCCTTCCGCTTGCATCAACGGACCGCCGACGCCGATGAACTCGACCGACGGATGCTGTGCCTTGAGGGCACGCATGAGGCCGGCGCCCAAAATATCACCGGAAGCCTCACCCGCCACCAGCGCAATACGCAAATTGGCCATGATCAGCGGGTGATGCCGCGTGTCGACGACTGGATGGAATCGCGAAACACCGCGACTTCCGGGAACTGGGCAGCAGGCTCGGCCAGTTGAGCCAGTGCCTGCTCGACTGTCAGCCCTTGGCGATAAACGGTCTTATAGGCGCGACGCAATGCGTGAATAGCGTCTTCGCTGAAACCTCGACGGCGCATGCCTTCGAAGTTCATGCTGCGCGCCTCGGCCGGGTTGCCAAACACGGTGACAAACGCCGGAACGTCTTTACCGATCGCAGTACCCATGCCTGAAAAGCTGTGGGCGCCAATGTGGCAATACTGGTGAACCAGGGTGAACCCGGAGAGGATCGCCCAGTCGTCAACATGCACATGGCCGGCCAATGCCGTGTTGTTGACCAGGATGCAGTTATTGCCGATGACACTGTCGTGACCGATGTGGGCATAGGCCATGATCAGGTTATGATCGCCCAGCGTGGTTTCCGAACGGTCCTGCACGGTGCCACGGTGAATCGTCACGCCTTCGCGGATGACGTTGTGGTCACCTATCACCAGCCGGGTCTCTTCACCTTTGTACTTCAGATCGGGCGTGTCTTCGCCTACCGAGGAAAACTGGTAGATGCGATTGTGCTTGCCGATGCGTGTCGGGCCTTTGAGGATCACATGCGGCCCGATCACGGTACCCTCGCCGATTTCCACACCTGCGCCGATGATCGACCAAGGGCCGACCTCGACGCCGTCTGCCAGAACGGCCGACGGATCGATGATTGCGCGAGGGTCAATCAAACTCATACCTTTTGTTCCGCGCAGATGATCTCGGCCGAGCAGACCGGCTTGCCATCGACCGAAGCCTGGCATTCAAACTTCCAGATCTTGCGTTTACAGCTAATGAACGTGGCTTCAAGGATCAACTGGTCGCCAGGCTTGACCGGCTGGCGGAAACGCAGCTTGTCGGAACCAACGAAGTAATAAAGGGTACCGTCCGCCGGTTTGACGTCGAGCATTTTGAAACCGAGGATCCCGGCAGCCTGAGCCATCGCTTCGATGATCAGCACGCCTGGCATGATTGGATGCGCCGGGAAGTGACCATTGAAGAAAGGTTCATTGATGCTGACATTCTTGTAGGCGCGAATGCGCTTGCCTTCAGTGTCCAGATCCACCACCCGGTCCACCAGCAGGAACGGGTAACGGTGAGGCAGGTATTCGCGAATCTCGTTGATGTCCATCATTTCGGGGGGAAGCCTATGTAAAGATTGGGAGCGCGACTGACGCGCACTCCTCTAGCAAATCAAGGAGGCAGTCTAGAGGCTGTGCACACTTGATATGGAAATGGTATCAGCCATCTGATGAAGCATTGCCGTCAGGGGTCACTTCCCCTACGCGCTTTTCCAGCTGTTTAAAACGTCGCGCGATGTCATCGAGCTGACGGATGCGTGCCGCACTTTTGCGCCATTCGGCAGCCGGTTGCATGGCTGTGCCGGAAGAATAGGCGCCTGGCTCGGTAATCGAGTGCGTCACCATGGTCATCCCGGTCAGGAAAACGTTGTCACAAATATCAATGTGGCCGACCAGACCGACACCCCCGGCCAGCATGCAGTGCTTGCCGATTTTGGTGCTGCCGGAGATCCCGACGCACGCGGCCATGGCAGTGTGATCACCGACCTGGACGTTGTGGGCAATCTGGATCTGGTTGTCGAGTTTCACGCCATTGCCGATCACGGTATCGGCCAACGCGCCGCGGTCGATGGCGGTATTCACGCCGATCTCCACATCGTCGCCGATGGTCACACCACCGATCTGGGCAATTTTCTGCCAGATACCTTTCTCATTGGCGAAGCCGAAGCCTTCACCACCGAGCACGGCACCGGACTGGATAACCACACGCTTGCCGATGTGCACATCGTGATACAGCGTGACACGCGGAGCGAGCCAACCGCCCTCGCCGATTTCACTGCGGGCACCGACGACGCAATGGGCGCCCAGCGTGACTCGCGCACCAATCCGTGCACCCGCCTCAATCACCACGAAGGGACCGATGCTGGCGGTTGGATCAACCACAGCGTCGTCAGCGATGACTGCCGAGGGATGGATACCCGCGGTAGCTTTCGGTTTGGGATCGAACAAGTGAGAGATACGTGCATAAGCCAGATAAGGATCTGGCACCACCACTGCATTACCGGCAAAACCTTCTGCGTCGGCTTCTTTGAGCAACAAGGCTGCTGCCTGAGAACCCGCCAGGTATTTTCGATATTGAGGATTTGCCAGAAAGCTCAACTGAGCTGGGCCAGCCTCTTGCAAAGTGGCTAGCCCAGTAATTTGCTTCTCCGGATCGCCACGCAGAGTGGCGCCGAGGAACTCGGCCAACTGGCCGAGCTTGATAGTCACGGTCATGGGTTACTTCAGCTGATTCATGCGCTCGATAACCTGGCGCGTGATGTCGTACTGAGGCTTGACATCGATCACTGCGCCACGCTCGAACACCAAGTCAAAACCACCTTTCTTGATGACGCCTTCCACTGCGCTATCCAGTTTCGGCTTCAGTTGCTTGAGCATTTCGCGGTCAGCAACAGCTTTGGCTTCGTTCAGTTCCTTGGACTGGAACTGGAAATCACGGGCCTTTTGCTTGAATTCCAGCTCCAGACGCTCACGCTCGCCCTGCTGCATCTTGTCGCCACCGGCCATCAGACGATCCTGAATGCCCTTGGCGCTGCTTTCCAGAGTTTTCAGCTTGGTCAGTTGAGGACCGAACTTCTTCTCCGCATCGACAGCGTATTTCTTGGCCGCGTCCGATTCCAGCAAGGCCATCTGATAGTTCAGAACGGCAATTTTCATGTCGGCGAATGCCGGGCCTGCCACCAGTACGGAGGCCAGGAGAACCAATTGAGTCAACTTACGCACGATGCACTCCTACAAAATCCATTGTCGTTATCTTGGGTCAGACGCTTAGAACGTCTGGCCGAGGGAGAATTGGAACACTTGAGTTTCAGCGTTATCCGGTTTTTTGACCGGCATGGCCAGAGCAAAACTCAGAGGACCCAGCGCGGTAACCCAGGTCACGCCAACACCGACGGAACTGGCCATGTTGCTCAGACTGATGTCGTTGCACTTGGTGTTAGACGAAGTGCCGTTTGCGTTGGTGGTGTCCTTGCACTGCGAATCGAAAACGTTACCCACGTCCCAGAATACCGAAGTACGCAGGGAACGCTGATCCTTGACGAATGGCAGCGGGAACAGAACCTCCACACCACCCTGGATCAAGACATTGCCACCGAACGGCAGCGGGTCTTGGTCCGGATCTTTCGCAGTACCCGGGTTGTTACCCGAACTTGGTGTACTACGCGGGCCGAGGGTGCTGTCCTTGAAGCCACGAACTGAGTTGAAACCACCAGCATAGTAGTTTTCATAGAACGGCAAGCCATCTGTGGAACCATAACCGTCGCCATAACCCAGTTCGGTGTGCAGACGCAAAGTGTAGTTTTCGCTGATCGGCTGGAACAGCTGACCACGGTAGTCAAGCTTGTAGAATGCAAGGTCGCTGCCCGGAATGGTGGTTTCCAGGGTCAGGCTCTGGGAACGGCCACGGGTTGGCAGTACACCTTTGTTCAGGGTCGACTCGGACCAGCCGGCCGACGCCTTGAAGTTCAGGTAGTTGTCGCCTTCCTTGTTAACGAAGTCGAAAATCTCGTCAACGGTGTATTTGCCGGTCTTGATCTTGTCTTGCTGGGCAGACAGACCGAAGGTCAGTCGCGAAGTCTCGCTGATCGGGTAACCAACGTTAACACCCGCACCCAAGCTGTCTACGGAATAGCTAGAAATATCGGCATCGAGTTCAGCGTAGTCGGTTGTGCGATAGAACGCGTTGTAACCCAGGCTCACGCCATCGGCGGTCCAGTAGGGGTCAACGTAGCCGAAGTTGTAGCGGCTCTGGTATTCGCTTCGAGTCAGACCGACGCTGACGCGGTTACCGGTACCGAGGAAGTTGTTCTGGGTAATCGAACCACCGAGGATCAAACCGGCGCTCTGGGCGAAACCGACGCTGGCGGTAATCGAACCGGAAGCCTGCTCTTCAACGCTGTAGTTCACGTCAACCTGGTCGTCGACACCCGGAACAGCCGGAGTTTCGACGTTGACTTCCTTGAAGAAGCCCAGACGCTCAAGACGGGTCTTGGATTGGTCGATCAGGTAGGTCGAAGCCCAGCCACCTTCCATTTGACGCATTTCGCGACGCAGCACTTCATCTTCGGACTTGGTGTTGCCACGGAAGTTGATGCGGTTGACGTAGGCACGCTTGCCCGGATCGACAGCAAACAGGATGTCTACGGTGTGATCATCGTCGTGCGGCTGAGGCACGCCGTTGACGTTGGCGAAGGTATAACCCTCGTTACCCAGACGACGCGTGATCAGTTCAGAAGTAGTGGTCATCAGCTTGCGCGAGAACACCTGGCCCTTCTGCACCAGCAACAAGGACTTGATCTGATCTTCAGGTACTTTGAGATCACCGCTGAGTTTGACGTCACGAACGGTGTATTTCTCGCCTTCAGTCACGTTGACCGTGATGTAGACATGCTTCTTGTCCGGAGTGATGGACACCTGGGTCGAAGCAATATCCATATTGATATAGCCGCGATCCAGGTAGTAGGAACGCAGACGCTCCAGGTCACCAGACAGCTTTTCACGGGCATACTTGTCATCGTTCTTGAAGAACGACAGCCAGTTGGTGGTTTTCAGCTCGAACAGGTCGGTCAGGTCTTCCTCGGGGAAAACCGTGTTGCCTACCACGTTGATGTGCTGAATGGCAGCAACGGTGCCTTCGTTGATGTTCACCTTCAGGCCGACACGGTTACGCGGCTGCGATACCACTTCGGTATCGACGGTAGCCGAGTAACGGCCTTGCGCAACGTACTGGCGTTGCAGTTCGTTACGGACACCTTCGAGGGTGGCACGCTGGAAGATCTCGCCTTCGGCCAGACCGGATTGCTTGAGGCCTTTCATCAAGTCTTCAGTAGAGATCGCTTTGTTACCTTCGATCTCGATACTGGCGACAGATGGACGCTCAACAACCGTGATTACCAGAACGTTGCCTTCGCGGCCCAGCTGGATATCTTGAAAGAAACCGGTTTTGAACAACGCACGAGTGGATTCCACCAGGCGACGATCATCCGCCTGCTCGCCGACGTTCAACGGCAAGGCACCAAATACGCT
>NZ_JBIUWM010000092.1:0-12746 GCF_044743445.1 Pseudomonas sp. NPDC087615
CCCGAGTGCCCCCTCCCCCTGCCCCATGCCTAAACGCTCGTTTCGGTGCCAGCCCTAACCAACCCCGTACCGGCCCAACCCACCGCGGGTTTTTTGGCCAGTCAGGTCTTTGGTTACGCCTGCAACCAGAACGACCTTTTCCTCATGGACACTGCCGAGCAGGATCACTGCGCGGCCGAGTTTGTTTTTCAGCTGATCGACCAGCGCCAGCAGCGCTTTGCCATCCTGACCATCCAGGCGTGCAGCCAGAACCTTCACACCTTTGACATCCAGTGCCGAGGCCGACAGATCGTCGCCCGCAGCGCTGGCCGCCTTGGCCTGCAACTGCTCGAGTTGCTTCTCCAGCAGACGGTTGCGCTCCAGCACAGCCGACAGCTTGTCGATCAGGTTGTCACGGCTGCCCTTGACCAGGCTGGCCGCTTCCTTGAGTTGTTCTTCTGCCGCGTTCAAGTAGGCCAGTGCCGCAGCGCCCGTGACGGCCTCGATACGACGCACGCCCGATGCCACACCGCCTTCGCTGATGATTTTCAGCAGGCCAATGTCACCGGTACGGTTGGCATGGATACCGCCGCACAGTTCGACGGAGAAGTCGCCACCCATGCTCAGCACCCGCACGTTGTCGCCGTACTTCTCGCCAAACAGCGCCATGGCGCCTTTCTGCTTGGCGGTCTCGATATCGGTTTCTTCGGTTTCAACGGCGGAGTTCTTGCGAATCTCGGCGTTGACGATGTCTTCCAGTTCTTTCAACTGTTCAGGCTTGATCGCTTCGAAGTGGCTGAAGTCGAAGCGCAGGCGCTGACTGTCGACCAACGAACCTTTTTGCTGAACGTGATCGCCCAGCACCTTGCGCAGTGCTGCGTGCAGCAAGTGCGTGGCCGAGTGGTTCAGCGAAGTGGCGTGACGCACGTCAGCTTCGACGTGGGTTTCCACCGGCGCGCCAACGATCAGGCTGCCCGATGCCAACACACCGTGGTGCAGGAAAGCCCCGCCGGTTTTGGTGGTGTCGCGCACATCAAAACGGCTGCTACCCGCTTGCAGATAACCGCAATCGCCGATCTGGCCGCCGGACTCAGCGTAGAACGGGGTCTGGTTCAGCACCACGACGCCCTCTTGGCCTTCACTCAAAATGTCGACGCACTGGCCATCTTTATACAGAGCCACGACTTTCGCCGAACCGCTGGTGTTGTGATAGCCGGTGAACTGGGTATCCACATCAACCTTGACCAGGCTGTTGTAGTCCATGCCGAAGGAGCTGGCGGAACGCGCACGCACGCGCTGGGCTTCCATCTCGCGCTCGAAACCTTCTTCGTCGATGGTCAGGCTGCGCTCGCGAGCGATGTCGCCAGTCAAATCCATCGGAAAACCGTAGGTGTCGTAGAGTTTGAACACTACGTCGCCCGGCACCACGTCGCCTTTGAGGTCAGCCAGATCCTGCTCGAGGATTTTCAGGCCTTGTTCCAGGGTCTTGGCGAACTGCTCTTCCTCGGCTTTCAACACGCGCTCGATGTGCGCCTGCTGGGATTTCAGTTCAGGGAAGGCTTCGCCCATCTCGGCCACGAGAGCGGCAACGATCTGGTAGAAGAAGCTGCCCTTGGCGCCGAGTTTGTTGCCGTGACGGCAAGCACGACGAATGATCCGGCGCAGCACATAACCGCGACCTTCGTTGGACGGCAGCACGCCGTCGGCAATCAGGAAGCCGCAGGAGCGAATGTGGTCAGCCACGACTTTCAGGGATGCCTGATTGTCGTTGGTGCAACCGATGGCCTTGGCCGAGGCGGCCAGCAGGCTCTGGAACAGGTCGATTTCATAGTTCGAGTGAACGTGCTGCAGCACGGCACTGATCCGCTCCAACCCCATGCCAGTGTCGACCGACGGCGCTGGCAGCGGGTGCAACACGCCATCGGCGGTGCGGTTGAACTGCATGAACACGTTGTTCCAGATTTCGATGTAACGGTCGCCGTCTTCTTCAGGCGAGCCCGGTGGGCCGCCCCAGATGTCGGCGCCGTGATCGTAGAAAATCTCGGTGCAAGGACCGCACGGGCCGGTATCGCCCATGGTCCAGAAGTTGTCGGAAGCGTACGGCGCGCCCTTGTTGTCGCCAATGCGCACCATGCGCTCGGCCGGAACGCCGATTTCCTTGGTCCAGATGTCGTACGCCTCGTCATCGCTGGCATAGACGGTGACCCACAGTTTTTCCTTCGGCAGGTTCAGCCACTTGTCGGACGTCAGGAAGTTCCAGGCATAGGTGATCGCATCACGCTTGAAATAGTCACCAAAGCTGAAGTTACCCAGCATTTCGAAAAACGTGTGGTGACGGGCGGTATAACCGACGTTTTCCAGGTCGTTGTGCTTGCCGCCGGCGCGCACGCATTTCTGGCTGGAAACGGCGCGGGTGTACGCGCGCTTTTCCTGGCCCAGGAAGCAGTCCTTGAACTGGTTCATCCCCGCGTTAGTGAACAGCAGGGTTGGGTCGTTGCCCGGAATCAAAGAGCTGGAGGCTACACGGGTGTGGCCTTGCTCTTCGAAGAAGCGAAGGAAGGCTTCACGGATTTCTGCGCTTTTCATTAGGTTCTTCCACGGAGGCTGCGGCCAAAGGCCTGTTCGAAACGTCAACAGACGAAGCGACGGCAAAGGGCCGCATTATATCTGCCCTGCGCGCGGGGTACAGCGTGTTTATACGATAGAAACGGTCAATTGGACGGCTAACGCTGTCACTTGCGCGAAAACTCGACGAATGCCGCGATCACTTGATCGATTTGCGAGCGGTTGACGTCCATGTGCGTGACCATGCGAAGACGCGAGGCAGCACTCAACTTGATCCCGCGCTCGGCAGCAAACGCCTTGATCGCCTCGGCTTTGTCACCCATCTGCACATAAACCATGTTGGTCTGTACCGGTTCGACGCTGAAACCCGCGTCACGCAGGCCTTCAGCAAGCCATTGAGCATTGGCATGGTCATCCGCCAGACGCTCAACGTTGTGATCCAGCGCATACAACCCCGCCGCCGCCAGCAATCCGGCCTGACGCATGCCGCCGCCGACCATTTTGCGCAGACGACGAGCCTTGCCGATCAGTTGCTCAGAACCGCAAAGCACCGAACCGACGGGCGCCCCCAAGCCCTTGGACAGACACACCGAAACTGAATCGAAATACTGAGTGATTTCCCGGGCATCTACCCCGAGCTTGACCGCTGCGTTGTACAAACGCGCGCCGTCCAAGTGCAATTGAAGGCTGTGATCCTGAGTAAAGCGTCGTGCCCGGGCCAGATACTCCAGTGGCAACACTTTGCCTTGCATGGTGTTTTCCAGCGCCAGCAGGCGAGTACGGGCGAAATGGAAGTCGTCTGGTTTGATCGCTGCGGCCACCTGATCCAGATCCAGCGAACCATCGGCCTGTACCTCCAGCGGCTGCGGCTGGATCGAACCGAGCACCGCTGCGCCACCGCCTTCGTACTTATAGGTGTGCGCCTGTTGGCCAACGATGTACTCGTCACCGCGCTCGCAATGCGCCATCAATCCCAACAGGTTGCTCATGGTGCCAGTCGGCACGAACAACGCGGCGGCGAACCCCAGGCGTTTTGCCAATTCGACTTCCAGACGATTGACCGTCGGGTCTTCGCCGTACACGTCGTCACCGGTGGCGGCGCCGGTCATGGCGTCGAGCATGGCGGGAGTCGGTTGGGTGACGGTGTCGCTGCGAAGATCGATAACACTCATGAACCTGGCCTCAAGTCAGCAGGGGAAATCCCTTTACGAAGGTGGATTACTGCGGTCATCGCGCCGATTAATCAACCCTTGGCGCACGAAAACACCGCACAAGCGTTCAAAAAACCGATAACAATCATCTGAAAGGCGCAATGCACAGATACAAATTCTGTGTTAAAAACGCTGCGCCGCCCGAGAAAGGGTGGCGAAAACGTTCTCAGGGCGGGGTGCAATTCCCCACCGGCGGTAATTGCGCGCAATGCGCATAGCCCGCGAGCGCTTGGCGACGGACACGGCTTTGGCTAGTGGACGGCGGCAAGGTCAGCAGACCCGGTGTGATTCCGGGGCCGACGGTCATAGTCCGGATGAAGAGAGAACGGGATTGACACCCAAGAGCCGTCCGCGCGCTTCTGCGTTCGTGCGTCCCCTTGAATCCCCTTCGATTCATAACGCCCTGTTTTTCACACAAACAGGAGTCAGAACATGCAACCCACCGCTATCGACAGCAAAAGCAAACACCCTCATGGCGAGCGCGTCGCGTTCATCCAGGCCTGCTGGCACAAGGAAATCGTCGACCAAAGCCGTAAAGGCTTCGTCGCCGAAATGCTCGCTCAGGGTTATCAGGAATCGGACATCGACTTCTTCGAAGTCGGCGGCGCCTTTGAAATGCCCCTGCATGCCAAGCTGCTGGCCAAGACCGGTCGTTATGCCGGCATCGTCGCGGCAGCCCTGGTAGTGGACGGCGGCATCTACCGTCATGAGTTCGTCGCCCAGTCGGTGGTCAGCGGCCTGATGCAGGTGCAACTGGAAACCGAAGTGCCGGTATTCTCGGTGTCCCTGACCCCGCATCATTTCCATGCCGGTGAAGAACATCAGAAGTTCTTCTTCGAGCATTTTGTGCACAAAGGTCAGGAAGCGGCGAAGACGTGCGCGGATACACTGAAGAAAATCCGCGCCCTGCGCCGCACAGAGCCGCGTGCTGTAGCGGTCTGATATCTGCACCGAGTGGGGTCTCAGACCTCACTCAGATCCAAATGTGGGAGCGGGCTTGCTCGCGAATGCGGTGTACCAGTCAACAGATGTTTCACTGACACACCGCATTCGCGAGCAAGCCCGCTCCCACAGGAGATAGGTGTTGGTCCCCCAAATTGTTTCAGGCGAGGTTTTCGTCGGTGGCCGGTACGATCAGGATGCCCGCTCGCAAGCCGTTCTTGACCTTGGGATTGGGGAAGATGATCCGCGCGCCTTCTTCCTCGATGATCCAGCGGGTATTGGCCAAGTCCTCGGCCAGTACATAACCGACTTCCAACTCGGAAAAGTTCTCGATGTCCTGCGGCAGGTTCAGGCGGAACGCATCGCTGTGCTTGATGATTTCCCGCGCGACGCTAAACAGTTGCAAGCCATCCAGGCCCTCCTGCGCCAGATCAGGCTCATTGCCTTCAATGATCTGTTTCAGACGAGTTTCCAGCCGCGACACATTGACCCCGGCGTTCTGCCCGAAGGGCCGCGCCTTGCCCAATTCCAGCGTGAAAGCCTCGGCGCCGAGTTTGTCGTAGGTATATGAGCTGAACACTATCGACGATTTGTTCTGCAACAGCACCGCTTCCATGCCCGCAGCACGTAAGCGCGCCAGTTCTTTACGCGAATGCTGGCGTCCTTCCTTCCACGGATACAGGGCGAATTGCTCGATCTTCGAGCCGCGAATGGCCGTGTGCAGGTCATAGTGCAAGCGCTGGCGATCCGGCAGGCTGAAGAAACTCGCCGCCAACCGCTCAAGTTCACAGGCACGCAGCGCTTCAGAGCCGCTGCTTTGTTCGTGACGACCGTTGAACAGCCGATTGACGTCCTGCTCGATGAAACGCTCGCCTTTGCGAATCGCCTCGGTGTTGCCGAACAGGAACAGAATGCGTGCGCGCGGCTTCAGATCGCCGCGAGCGATGTCATGCAGCAGCCGATCAAGCAACTCGATCGGCGCTGTTTCGTTGCCATGGATGCCTGCCGACAGCAGCAAGTCCAGGCCATTGTCGCGCGCTTGCGGTGGCCGGACTTCCAGCGCACCTTCGCTCAACCAGCGCATGCGCACGCCTTCGACAGTCAGTTGAGTCTTCTCCGCCGGTTCGCGGCCGGCGAGGGTCAGTTCAAGCAGTTTGCCGAGGGCGAGCATAAAGCGGTTTCCTTAGTGGTCGTGGTTGCAATCCGGGCCGTGCACGTGGTCTTCGTCGTCGCCGACGTCGGCCGGTTCCATTTCCAGTTGCAGACTTACCAGATTAGTCGCCAATGGGCGCAGCAGCAGGTTGGCGTACTCGGCATCGCCTTCTTCAACGTCGACGCCGATCAGCAGTTGGCCACGGCCGTCCTGCTGGATCCACAGCTCTTTGCCTTGCCACATGACCGCGACGCGGGTGCACGAGGTTTGCAGTTGCGTGCCGTCGGTATCTTCAAGGATCAGCTGCAGGGAATCGCTCATGTTTTTACTCTCTTGGGGAGACGAACCGTGCGCCGCGTTCAAGCGGAGCACCGGTCATCAATTGATCTGGAATGGATAAACAGCGCCCAGTTTAAGGATTTGCGTCAGTTCATCCAGTGCCGTCCGGCATTCAAGCAACAATTGCGGGTCCGCCAGATCGGTTTCGCTCAGGCGGTCGCGGTAGTGCTTTTCAACCCATGCGGTCAACGAACCGTACAACGGGGCCGTCATGATAACCCCTGGGTTGACGGCCGCCAGTTCGGTTTCATTCAGCGCGACGCGCAAGCGCAGGCACGCCGGGCCGCCGCCGTTCTGCATGCTCTGCTTGAGGTCGAAGACTTTCACTTCACGGATCAGACCGCCGGAGCTGGTCAGACTTTGCAGGTAGGCCCACACGCGCTCGTTGGCCTGACACTCTTGCGGCACGATCAGCAACATCGAGCCGTCGGGACGCGAGAGCAATTGGCTGTTGAACAGGTAGGAGCGCACCGCGTCATCCACGGTGACCGCCGAACGCGGAACGCAGATCGACTGGAAATTGCCGCCAACCTTGGCCAGTTTGCCTTGCAACTCGGCCAGCATCTGATCGGTGTCGAGGAACGCGTCCTCGTGATAGAACAGCACCTCGCCATTACCCACGGCGATCACGTCGTTGTGGAACACGCCCTGATCGATCACGTTAGGGTTCTGCTGTGCGTAAACCACGCCTTCGTCACGCAGACCGTGCAGACGCACAACCGCTTGCGACGCTTCGAGGGTCTGCCGGGCCGGGTATTTCTGTGGCGCTGGATAACGGTTGTCGAAGGCACTGCGACCGAACACGAAGAACTCGACACCGGCCTCGCCGTACTCACGGCAGAAACGTGTGTGGTTGGCCGCGCCTTCGTCACCAAACTGCGCCACCGCTGGCAGCGCAGCGTGATGGGCGAAGTGTTGCTGATTGGCGAACATCGCGCCGAGCACGCGGCTCGTGGTCGGGTGCTCGATGCTGCGGTGGTATTTGCAGTTGAGGTTAGCGGCGGTGAAATGCACGCGGCCGTCAGAGGTGTCGGCGCTCGGGCTGACCGTGGCGGCGTTGGCCACCCACATGCTCGACGCCGAGCAACTGGCGACCAGCAAAGGCATGGCCTCTTTGGCCGCGCGCTCGATCACTTGCGCGTCGCTGCCACTGAAACCCAGACGGCGCAGAGCGGCCACGTCCGGACGCTCCTGCGGCGCCAGCACGCCTTGCTGAAAGCCCATTTCCATCAGCGCTTTCATTTTCGCCAGGCCTTGCAGCGCCGCTTCCTTCGGGTTCGAGGACTGCTGACTGTTGCTCTGGGACGCAACGTTGCCGTAGGACAGACCGCCGTAGTTATGGGTCGGCCCCACTAGACCGTCGAAATTGACTTCATAGGATTTCATCAGCGAGGCTCCACGAGAATCTGTTGTTATAGGCTTCAGTAACTGTTCAGTAAGACCGCGGCGCGGCCATCGCCAGCCGGCTGGCTCCCACAGGTATTGCGTCGCACACAAAATGTGTGAGCACCACCGAACCTGTGGGAGCTAGCCTGCCAGGATTGGCATCACGCCATCTTCACGCCAGGCGTCAGAGTGGCAGGCAACACCAGATTTGGCGTTTCCAGCGACGCCACCGGGTACGCGCAATAATCCGCCGCGTAGTAGGCACTGGCGCGATGGTTGCCCGAGGCACCCACACCACCAAACGGCGCGCTGCTCGCAGCCCCCGTCAATTGCTTGTTCCAGTTGACGATGCCGGCGCGACTTTCCAGCCAGAATTGCTGATAACGATCTTCGGAATCCGACAACAGACCGGCGGCCAAGCCGTAAGCGGTGTCGTTGGCCTCATTGATCGCCGCAGCGAAATCGGTATAGCGGATCACTTGCAGCAACGGGCCGAACAGTTCTTCGTCCGGACGCTCGGCCACCGCGGTCACATCAACAATGCCAGGGGTCAGCAACGCGGCTTGCGCCTGCGGCTGCGTCATGTCCAGCAGTGACTCGGCGCCATTGGCCAGCAAATGCGCCTGGGCATCCATCAACGCTTTCGCCGCGCCAAGGGAAATCACCGAGCCCATGAACGGCGCCGGTTGCTGATCGAACGCACCGACTTCAATGGTCGAGCTGACCTCAACCAGACGCTTGAGCAGACTGTCGCCCCACGCGCCTTGCGGCACCAGCAGACGACGGGCGCAAGTGCAACGTTGGCCCGCCGAGATGAACGCGGATTGAATAATCGTGTACACCGCCGCGTCGAGGTCAGCGACCTGATCCACCACCAGCGGGTTGTTGCCACCCATTTCCAGCGCAAGAATCTTGTCCGGACGCCCGGCAAATTGCTGGTGCAAGTGGTTGCCGGTGCGGCTGGAACCGGTGAAGAACAGACCGTCGATGCCCGGGTTCGCCGCCAGCGCAATGCCGGTTTCGCGAGCGCCTTGCAGCAGGTTCAGGACGCCGGCCGGCAAACCGGCTTCGATCCAGCACTTGACCGTCAGCTCGGCGACTTTCGGGGTCAGCTCGCTCGGTTTGAACAACACGCTGTTACCGGCCAACAGCGCCGGGACGATGTGGCCGTTCGGCAAGTGGCCAGGGAAGTTGTAAGGGCCGAACACCGCAACCACGCCGTGAGGCTTGTGGCGCAGCACGGCGGTGGCGTCGCCCAGCGGGCCGCTCTTCTCGCCGGTACGCTCGCGGTAGCTTTGCACCGAGATCGCGATTTTGTTGACCATGCTGGTCACTTCGGTGGTGGCTTCCCACAGTGGTTTGCCGGTTTCTTCACCGATGGTGCGGGCCAGTTCGTCACTGTGGTTCTTCAGTGCAGCAGCGAAGGCTTCGAGCACGCTGATGCGCTCTTCCAGCGAACGCCGTGCCCAACCCGGAAACGCCTGACGCGCCGCCTGCACGGCCGACTCGACCTGAGCGGCAGTGGCGCCCTCACCCGACCACAGCACTTGCTGGGTCACCGGATTGAGCGACTGAAAAGCTTCGCCCTGACCGGCCAGCCATTCACCTGCGATGTATAGCGAATTCATTATTTCGACTCCCGAGCAGCAGACAACGCCACGGCGCGCACTTGGTCGCCCGCGTTGAGTTGAAGACGTTTGGCGGTTTGTGGATCGACCACCAGCGTGCCGGCAGCCAGACGTGCCGGCGCAGCCGTGATGCGGCAGTCTTCGCGTTTGCGGTTATGGATGATGAACGGCGTGGCATCGTCGCCCGGCGTACCGACCGCCAGCACCAGCGCTTCGCTGTCACGCACCGCGCGGATCTTGCTGGTTTCGCATTCAATGGCCGGGCCGGCGTCGAAGATGTCGACATAGCCCTGATAGCTGAACCCTTCGCTCTTGAGCATCGCCAGCGCGGGCTCGGTGTCCGGGTGGACCTGGCCGATGACATTGCGTGCATCAGGCGACAGGAAGCAGGTGTACAGCGGGAATTTCGGCATCAGCTCCGCAATGAATGCCTTGTTGCCGACCCCCGTCAGGTAATCGGCCTGGCTGAACTCCATCTTGAAGAAGTGCCGGCCCAGACTTTCCCAGAACGGCGAACGGCCAGCGTCATCCGACACACCGCGCATTTCGGCGATGATCTTGTTGCCGAACAGCTCCGGGAACTCAGCGATGAACAGCATCCGCGCCTTGGACAGCATGCGGCCGTTCAGACCGTTACGGTAATCGGCGTGCAGGAACAGCGAGCACAGCTCGGAGTTGCCGGTCAGGTCGTTGGCCAGGAACAGCGTCGGGATCTCACGATAGATGTTCAGCTCTTGCGAAGCGCTGACGGTCAGGCCGACACGGAAGTTGTACCAGGGCTCACGCAGACCGACCGCGCCGGCGATAGCGGAAATGCCCACCACGCGACCGTCGTCGTCTTCAAGCACGAACAGGTAATCCGCATCGCCACGGCCGGCTTCGCCGCGAAAGGTCTTTTCAGCCCAGTCGACCCGATGGGTCAGGCGTTCTTCGTTGGCCGGCAACGTGGTCAGGCCGGTGCCGGTGCTGCGGGCCAGGTCGATCAGCGCGGATAAATCGCTGCTGCGTACGGGACGAACAATCATGCTATCTCCTCAAACGGGCCGCCTTCGCCACCCGTAAAACTCGCTAAGGCGTTAAACCGCCACCAGGCGCACGCTGGCACCTTCACCGACGCCCAAGGCCTCGGCCGCTTCCAGATCAAGAGTCACCGGTTTGCCCGGCGCGTAGTCCAGCTCAAGCAACACGGCGCGGTAATCCTGCAACTGCGCGTTGGCCACCAGATACTGGCGCCCGGCACCTTTGACCGGCTCGCCGATCTTCACCGGCACCACGCGGCTCTGGGCGATCGAACGGATCCCCGACACACGCGCATGCAGGGTCGGGCCGCCGTCGAAAATATCGATGTAGTGATCGGTCTCGAAACCTTCGCGCATCAGGATGTCGAAAGTGATCTGCGCTCGCGGGTGCACCTGGCCCATCGCCTCTTGGGCGGAATCCGGCAGCAGCGGCACGTAGATCGGGTAATGCGGCATCAGTTCGGCGAGGAACGTACGGCTTTTCAACCCGCACAGGCGCTCGGCCTCGGCGTAGTTGAGGTCGAAGAAATTGCGACCGATGGCGTCCCAGAACGGCGAATCGCCATTCTCATCGCTGTAACCGACGATCTCAGTCACCACCGAATCGGCGAAACGCTCCGGGTGGCTGGCGACGAACAGCAAACGACCACGGGAATTGAGCTCAGCCCACGGCGAACCCACCAACTCACGCTGCACGTAGAAACTGGTCAGCAAGCTATTGCCGGTCAGGTCGTGGCACTGCGAAAGCACATGGATCTTGTTGTGGATCTTCAGCTCGCGGGAGGCGTGGACGAAGGTCTCGTTACGAAAGCTGTAGAACGGTTCCGAATAACCGGCCGAAGCAACGATCGCCGAGCAGCCGACCAGTTTGCCGGTGGCGGAGTCTTCAAGGACGAAGAAATAACTCTCTTCACCGTTGAAGCTCACTTCGGCGGCAAACGAGGCTTCGCTCGCGGCGATCTTGTCGCTCAGACGTTCCACGTCATCCGGCAAGGAAGTGACACCAATCGGGCTGTCCGCAGCCAGACGCTGTACCTCGCCCAGATCAGCCATTTGCGCGGGGCGCATCACCAGCATGGTGTCACTCCTTTCTCTTATAAATTCACAGAAGAAATAGCCAGGCTCTCACTGCTTGAACAGCGATCAGTGTGGGAGCGGGCTTGCTCGCGAAAGCGGTGTATCAGTCAACATTTTCGCTGTCTGACCCACCGCTTTCGCGAGCAAGCCCGCTCCCACTTCTGGTCTAGCCTGGCATTAAAATTTTGATCGACGCCTGAAACGCTCAGGCATCGAAAGGTCTATCAAGCTTGCGTGAGTTTTGCAGCGGCACGTTCGAAGCGGTCCAGACCGGCATCGATATCAGCGTCTTCGACCACCAGGCTCGGGGCGAAACGGATCACGTCGGGACCTGCTTGCAGAATCATCAAGCCTTCTTTCTCAGCGGCGTTGAAGATGTCTTTGGCCTTGCCTTTCCAGGCGTCGCTCAGCACGCAACCGATCAGCAAACCGAGGCCACGCACCTGAGTGAACAGGCCGTACTTTTCGCCGATCTGCTCAAGACGGGTTTTGAACTTGTCGTGCTTGGCATTGACGCCGTTCAGCACTTCAGGGGTGTTGATCACGTCAATCACAGCTTCCGCTACCGCGCACGCCAGCGGGTTGCCGCCGTAGGTGGTGCCGTGGGTGCCGACGACCAGATGTTTGGCCAGCGCTTCGGTGGTCAGCATCGCCGCGATCGGGAAACCGCCGCCCAGGCTCTTGGCGCTGGTGAGGATGTCCGGGGTCACACCGTAATGCTGGTAGGCAAACAGTTTGCCGCTGCGGCCCATGCCGGTCTGCACTTCATCGAACACCAGCAGCGCGTTGTTCGCGTCGCACAGTTCGCGGGCACCTTGCAGGTAAGCCAGTTCGGCCGGCAGTACGCCGCCCTCGCCCTGGATCGGTTCGAGCACGACCGCACAGGTCTTGTCGGAAACGGCCGCTTTCAGCGCCGCCAGATCGTTGTAGGGAACGTGGGTGATACCGGTGATTTTCGGGCCAAAACCGTCGGAATACTTCGACTGGCCACCCACGTTCACGGTGAACAGGGTGCGGCCGTGGAAGCTGTTCAGCGCGGCGATGATCTCGTATTTCTCAGTGCCGAAACGGTCGAATGCGACGCGACGGGCCAGCTTGAAGGCGGCCTCGTTGGCTTCGGCGCCGGAGTTGCAGAAGAACACACGCTCGGCGAAGGTTGCGTCGATCAGCTTGTGCGCCAGACGCAGGGCTGGCTCGTTAGTGAACACGTTCGAAACGTGCCACAGCTTGTTCGCTTGCTCGGTCAAGGCACCGACCAGCGCGGGGTGCGCGTGGCCCAATACGTTGACGGCGATGCCGCCGGCGAAGTCGATCAGCTCGCGGCCGGCCTGATCCCAGACGCGGGAACCGGCGCCACGCACCGGAATGAAAGCGGCAGGCGCGTAGTTGGGAACCAGAACCAGGTCGAAATCGGCGCGTTGTACCGCAGCGTGCTCAACGGACATCT
>NZ_JBIUWM010000093.1:0-12610 GCF_044743445.1 Pseudomonas sp. NPDC087615
CTCCCCTGCTAAGGGAGTACACCTCAAAAGGGTGTCGGGGGTTCGAATCCCCCGTTCTCCGCCATTATTTGCTTAGTACGTCGTAATCTGGCTTTTTCGGTAAGTTGTTCAATTTACTAGAAAAAGTGGTTGGAATAGAGATTAGACGGGCTATAATGCGGCGCAACAAATGCACTCGTAGCTCAGCTGGATAGAGTACTCGGCTACGAACCGAGCGGTCACAGGTTCGAATCCTGTCGAGTGCACCATTTAAGAGTTGTTTATAGCAATATAAGTAACTCGGCTTCAGCCAGTTGTGGTCTGGTTTAAAACACAAATGCACTCGTAGCTCAGCTGGATAGAGTACTCGGCTACGAACCGAGCGGTCACAGGTTCGAATCCTGTCGAGTGCACCATTTTAAGGTTGTTTGCAGCAATGCAGGTGATCTGGCTTCAACCAGTTGTGATCTGGTCTAAAAACACAAAATGCACTCGTAGCTCAGCTGGATAGAGTACTCGGCTACGAACCGAGCGGTCACAGGTTCGAATCCTGTCGAGTGCACCATATACCGAAAAGCCCGCGTTTAACGCGGGCTTTTTGCTGTCCGGGATTTGGCTGTTCCTTTGACACACCCTCTCTCATCAAAATCGACTAGAGCGCTGCGGCCTCGTTTGAGATCGTATCGATAGTTTGTCGTCGAAGTCCGAATATTCACTTTGTCCGGTTTGCCGAGCGCGCTTTCGACATCCTGTTGGTTCATGCCGGCAATGACGCGTCGATTAATAATCGCTTCACGCCGTTGTCTGGCATCGATGAGATTTCCGCATTTGTCTTCTGCTTTGCCAGCAACGCCAGGTTCTCTGTCGTTGGTTTTCTTGCCGGATGTTTCTTCGTGATTGAGCGCTGGCATCACCGCGACCACTGAGCCGGGGAGGTAGGGGTGAACTTCCTGCGCTGAGAGTCTTTCTCCGCTCGCACAGCTCATCGACGTGAACGTGATGCTGCCGTCAGGAGCTTCGCAGCGATGAAGGCTGGTCGCGGCCCCGGCGGTTGGGAGGCAGAATAGGCTGGCGAGTAAAAAGCGGGATGTTTTTGATGGCATTCGACGTCCTCCGTGACGGTCTACGCTCAAGGGTAGCGGCTGCATTTTTTAATGTCGGTGTGTTTTCTTTTCAGGATGAGTCGTCGCATCTGCATGGATTAGGGCTGCGCTCAGGTTTGTCTTGCAAGCGCTTGTTTCAGCCGTGATTTTTTAACGTTTTAAACCGTCAGGCGGTGTATCATTGCGCCCGTCAGCCCCGCCGGGGCTTGTGGAAAACTTCCATGGACTTACCCAGTAGTTACTCAGTACCCCGTTTTACCAATCATGAATTGACTGATTGATCCTTCCGGCGTGCCCCGCTGCTGGGAGTGGAGTTCGCCTATGTCTGAAATCGAAGTAAAGAAAACACAGGAAAGCCTGCAGGACCGCCTGGCTCAGGTCGTCGAGTTGCTGCAGCGTCAACGGGTCGTTGAAGACCTGACTCACCGCCAGGAAGGCGCGCATCAGGATCGGGTGGAAAGCCTGGTTCACCGACAAAATCTCGTCGAGCTGCAACGCAAGCTCGATGATCTGCACTCCGCCGACGTTGCCTATATTCTTGAAGCCTTGCCGCTGGACGATCGTCTGACGCTTTGGCAACTGGTCAAGGCTGATCGCGACGGCGACATTCTTCTCGAAGTATCCGATTCTGTCCGTGAAACGCTGATCGCCGACATGGATGATCACGAGCTCCTGGCTGCGGCCAAGGACATGGATGCCGACGAACTTGCTGACCTGGCCTCTGAGCTGCCGCGAGATGTCGTCCATGAGCTGATGGAGAGTCTGGATAACCAGCAGCGCGAGCGTGTGCGTTCGGCACTGTCCTATGACGAGGAGCAGGTCGGTGCGCTGATGGACTTCGAGATGGTGACCATCCGTGAGGATGTCAGTCTCGAAGTGGTTCTGCGTTACCTGCGTCGCCTCAAAGAGCTTCCTGGTCACACCGACAAACTGTTCGTGGTCGATAACGACGGCGTGCTTAAAGGCGTACTGCCGATCAAGCGTTTGCTGGTCAATGACCCCGATAAACAGGTTGCTGAAGTCATGGCCAGCGATCCGGTGAGCTTCCACCCGGACGAAGATGCCTACGACGCTGCTCAGGCATTCGAACGTTACGACTTGATCTCTGCCCCGGTAGTCGACAAGAACGGCAAGCTGATTGGCCGTCTGACCATCGACGAAATGGTTGACTTGATCCGTGAGGAAAGCGAAAGCGAAGTCCTCAATATGGCGGGTTTGCGTGAAGAGGAAGATATCTTCGCCTCCGTGTGGAAATCCCTGAACAACCGTTGGGCGTGGCTGGCGATCAACTTGATCACGGCGTTCTTCGCTTCCCGGGTGATCGGCCTGTTTGAAGGCTCGATCGAGAAGCTGGTAGCGCTCGCGGCACTGATGCCGATCGTGGCGGGGATCGGCGGCAACTCCGGTAACCAGACGATCACCATGATCGTCCGTGCCATGGCGCTCGACCAGGTCAGCACCGGCAATACTTCACGCCTGATGCGTAAGGAGTTGGCGGTTGGATTGATCAATGGCCTCGTCTGGGGTGGGGTGATCGGCGTGGTTGCCTATCTGCTTTACGGCAGTTGGTCGCTGGGCGTGGTGATGACAGCCGCGATGACTCTCAATCTGTTGCTGGCGGCGCTGATGGGGGTCTTGATCCCGATGACGCTGGCGAAGATGGGGCGTGACCCGGCGATGGGTGCCAGCGTGATGATCACCGCGATGACCGACAGTGGTGGTTTCTTCATCTTCTTGGGGCTGGCGACAATCTTCCTGCTTTGATCTGCCATAAATAAACGGCCCGCCAACCCAATTGGCGGGTTTTTTTTAGAGAAAAGGGAGAGCCGGAATTTCAGGCAAAAAAAAGCCAGCACTGATGCTGGCTTGAGGTGTTCGGTATGGCTCAGGACGCGTCTGCAGCCATTTCAGCGTCGTGGGCGATCAAGGACACCAGTGCGTTCTGCTGACGGTGAGAAAGCTGGCGGAAGCGTTGCAGCAACTCGCGTTCGTGCAACGACAGCTCCGGGCTGTCCAGGCGCATGCTCAGCTCTTCGCCCAAAGCACCTTCCTGAATAAGACTCTGCTCAAGACGCGCAATGATCTCGGAGTTCATGCTGCGATGATGATTGCGAGCCACCTCGGCAATGCGTTCACGCATTCCGTCTGGCAGACGTACGACGAACTTGTCAGCCGTACGGCTGGAATAAATTGCCTGTTTCAATGGGCGCATATATTTAACCGGTTAGTTCAGGGGAGCGGTTCTCGGGATTGGCCGCAGATGTGTGGTAGGACAAGCATCCGCGCCAAATGGTTCAACCTGAATTGTTAAGAGGCTCGCATCATGCCTCAAAATTGCCAGATCATTGGCGTCAATTCTGTGACAAATATTGAGCTGGGTAAAGGCGTAATGCCAGCACCAATTATCAGAAATGCGGACTGGTTTGAAAACTTTGCCCTGACCCGCATCAAAGACCGCCTCCTGATGCACGTCCTTTAGTGTTCTAAGACGTCAGAACGTGCATGCTATGCGGCTTTCGATCCTTGTTCCTTACCTGTACAGGATAGTGGCAATTTGCCGATTTACTAGGGGCAAACACCTGCTGGAGGGCGTTTTCAGGATGTATGGCAAGCTTATTTACCTGATGGGACCGTCCGGCTCGGGTAAGGACAGTCTGATCGAGGCCGCTCGTGAGCCATTGTGGGCTTTGAACTGCGAAGTCATGCGCCGGGTGATCACGCGATCTGCCGAATCGGTGGGCGAGGATGCGATTGGCGTAACGCCGCAAGAGTTCCAAAGACGTCAGCGCGCCGGTGATTTTTCATTGGCATGGCAAGCCAACGGCCTCGCCTATGGGATTGCGGTGGAAATGGATCAATGGTTGCGAGCCGGGCGACATGTGTTGGTCAACGGCTCGCGTGCCAATTTACGGCAAGCGCAGGAGCGCTATCCCTCACTGTTGCCGGTTTTGCTGACGGTTGGTGATGAGGTGCTGCGAGAGCGCTTGCTCAGGCGCGGTCGAGAGACGCTTGAGCAGATCAATGCACGCGTTGCTCGCAACGCTCTGTTCAAGGATAGGAGGTCAAGTGACCGGCCTGTGCACCTGATCGACAATTCGGGCGACCTGGCGGACGCCGTCAATCAGCTTCTGGAACTGGTCCGGCTCAACGTAGTACCGGATCAAACTTGATCCTGCGCCCTGCGACCAGCGCCAGAACAAACAACACCGCAAACACGCCACAGCTAATCAGCGGCAGAGTGATTTCGGTTTCCTCGAACAGCGAAAAATGCACAACGCCACTCAATAAGGCGAGGATCAGAAATCCTGCTGCTGATTTGGACATGCTGTACTCCTGCAGATATTTCAAAAAACCAGACGTTCGGTCGCTAGTGCTGGCAGTGCCTGCTGAGACTCGCTGACCGCTTGTGGTGCGAAGCTCTGATCACTCAACACTGCCAACTGCGGCGCTTTCTGCACCTGCAAGTAATGCGGCATGCGCTGAGCAACTCGTTCAGCGCTCTCGGGGGTAAAGTGAAAACCTACCAAAATCGCCAAGGCGATCGCGTTTGCGAGCAAGAGAGTGCTGTTCATGAGGCGGACTCCGTTTGTTCTGTTATGAGAACAGACAAAGCAGCCGTCGTGCCAACAGTCTATATGCTGTTAAGTCCTTTAAAAACAAGCATTTGGAAGGTTTTTTCAGAGGGCGAAGGTTGCAATCTGCAATGATGGCTTTTTGGGGGAGTGCAAAATGCACGGTAAATCTTCCCGCAGCCTTGCCGGGCGCCTGCCTACACTTAAAAAGCCCTACGGATGACATGACAAATCAGGGCCTGGCCGTTAACATGCACGCCGTCCGTCGCGCAGTGTTCATCTCGTGACAACCCAGTGTCTCAGTAGCTCAATTGGATAGAGCATCCCCCTCCTAAGGGGAAGGTTGGCAGTTCGAACCTGCCCTGGGACACCATATATTCGGGCCTTCTGGCCACTCTTCTGACCACTGCGTTTCTCTGTGACAGCCGTGTTGGCAGGAGAAGCAGTCAAGCCTCTTTCAGAGTGATCTGAAAGGGGCTTTTTCGTATTCGCGGCTTAAGGAAGATGCCGATGGAAGGCCTTTTGGAATTCTTTTCAAGTGCTGCAAAACGCAAGAAGGCTAAGTGAGGCATGAAAATACTATTCATTGCTTCGCTTGGTTTTTTATCGCTAATTCAGGCGCCGCTGTCTTTTGCGGACAATGCCAACGGGAAAAACCTCTATTCACAGCGGTGCGCCATGTGCCACGGAGTAGATCTGAAGGCATCAGGACCCCTGGCTAAAAAAAGCAATCCACCGACGCCTGATCTGACAGCGTCCTTTTTCAAGCAAAGACTCAAGGAATACCCAGGCGTTATTGTGTCGTCAATAATACTTCGTCCAAACGGAGACTTGATTCCAAGAACATTGAAAGAGAACGGTGTAAAGCTGCCGCCTCACGCTTGGACGGTTAAGGATTTTCGCGATTTGAATCAATACATGAGTGGCGTGATCTCAAGAGGTCGATGATTTTCAGATAAAAAACTCGCGCGGTTTCATCTGGCCGGGCTTTTCATGGGCGGGCGCCGGGGCTATTCCTCAGCGCCCCCTCCAGGTTTGCCAATTGAGGTGCTTATCCCGGTCATGCGTCGACGTCCATTGACCTTGTAGTCGCGCTCCTGTTCTTGCGCGCCCGGTTTGCGCAAGGTCACTTGCGCATAGAGTCCATCCTTAGCGCTGTAGGCGCCGAACCAGTCATTCATTCGCGCGATAAAGCATTTGCTACCGATGATCACCGGGAAGTCGGCGACCTGCTCGATGGCGTAGTAGCCTGCTCCGTAGCCGTAATATTCGTCGTTGTCTGTGGCGGACGCAGGAATAGGGCAAATGGGCTTTCGCTCTTGCCCGTTGTCGGACGAATCTTGTTCGACCGTGGCCAAGCCATCGGTGAGTGTGCGGTGCAGGTCCGGCTTCAGTTTATAAGTGGTTTTGTGCTTATCATCAGGCTGAGTTCGGGGGATGCTGAGTCGATAGCGATAGCGGACGGTCAACGTGGGCACTTCGCGGTTCACCTGCAAAGGGCTGAGCAGATAGACATCATCGACGCCATAACCACTGTTGCGATAGGCGGCATAGACCTTGCCGCGAAGGCTGATCCAGCTCACGGACTGGTTGGAGCCACGCTCATTGATGGAATAGAGGGAGCCGCCAATGGATTCGCCGTCGGATGCCGGCGTTCTACGGGCGAATCTGTCGCCGTCACGACGGAAGGTTTCGACGAAAGTGTAAAGGCCGGTGCCGCCGGTGTAGGTCTCGACGATCAGGTCACGTTGCCCGTCGCCGTCCAGATCCCGCAGCGTGAACGAGGTTCGGCCCAGTGCGGTGTCAGCGTCGAAGTTGGTGGCACTCAACGCCTGCCACTCGCTGCGGGAAACACCTTTGGGAGGGGATGTTGGGAAGTGCGTTTTTTCGACGTATTGATCGGCGTCGGGCTCTGCGGAAAACTGGGTTGCAGCGCTTTTCAACGCCAAGGACGCGAGTGTCCGTTCGAGAGCAAACTCCGGATCATTTTTACTGACTGCGCGAACGCGGTTTTGCAGATCATCCAATAGCTCTTTTTCGGCGCCATCCGGCTGATGGGCGAGGGCTTCTGTCCATTGCGCTTGCAAGCGTTCCAGTTGCTCGCGATAGCGCTGATCCAGACACGAAACATCCTGGGCGCACTCGTTGCGTGTTTTCAGCCAACGTCGTTGCGCGTGTATTAAGTCTGGTTGTGTTTGTGCGCAGACCTTCAGTAAATCCCGATATACCGTCGCCATCTGCGCATCCAGTTCATACAGCCCTTTATTCGCGCAGATCGCGTTTTCCACGGCAGTCGCCGCTTTTGTGCAGTCCATTGCGGTCGCCATTGCGTGCTGGATAAACAGCAGCGCACTGGCGGACACGATGTAGCGTCCTTTGATGTACACGAGGTCGGCCTTGTAGTGAGAAGTTGGCAGGCGCGCAGGTTAATCGCTGTGTGTGGAATCTTGAAGCGTCGGCTTCAGGGAACGCCACTTCTGGCCGATAACCCAAGCGGTGAGTTCAGACTTGCGCGAAATCGCTTGATAGCATTTGGCCTCCAGCTATCATCTGCGCGCCTGAAAATCGCCCTCGGTTCATCTACTTCAATTGCCTGGAAATCCTCGATGCTGTCGTATCACCAAAAGAGTTTTCTGATCGTCGATGATTTCTCGGATTTCCGCAGTTCCGTGCGCTCGATGCTGCGTGAGCTGGGGGTCAAGGACGTGGACACCGCTGACACCGGTGAGCAGGCGCTGAAAATGTGTGCGCAGAAATCCTACGATTTCATCCTGCAGGATTTCCACCTCGGTGACGGCAAGAAGAACGGCCAGCAGGTTCTTGAAGACCTGATGCTGGAAAAGCTCATCAGCCACGAAGCCGTGTTTGTGATGGTGACGGCCGAGACCAGTCAGGCGATGGTGCTCAGTGCTTTGGAGCATGAGCCAGATGCCTACCTGACCAAACCGTTCAACCGCTCGGGCCTGGCCCAGCGGCTGGAGCGTCTGGAGCAGCGCAAGACGTTGCTCAAACCGATTCTGCAAGCGCTCGACCGTGGCAAACCGGTCGAGGTGCTCAACGCCTGCATCGCCCTGTGCAAACAGGACATCCGCTATTCGCCGCTGTGTCTGCGTTATCGCGCTGATGCCTTGCGCGACTTGAACCAGAACGAAGCACTGGAACGCCTCTACGACAGCATCATTGCTGACCGGCCGTTGCCGTGGGCCTTTGCTGGATTGGGCAAGTTGCTGTTCAAGCGTGGGCAAGTGGCGCAGGCCAAAGGCGTGTATGAAAAGGCCTTGAAAGTATTCCCGATGATGCCTTCGCTGTACGACGGCATGGCTGATGTGCTGGTGTCCGAGGGCGATACCAAAGGCGCGCAGCAGGTGCTGGAAGAAGCGATTCGCCTGTCGCCGCTGGCGGTGCGTCGGCAGGCGTTGCTCGGCAAACTGGCGATGGCTAACGAAGATTTCGACACCGCCTCGCGGGCTTACCGTCAGGCTGTGTCGCAGGGCGCGCAGTCGCGCTTCAAGGATCCGGAAAGCAACCTCGGCCTGGCCCATGCGCTGATCAGCAAAGGCAGTGAGCGCGGTCTCGATACGCGCACGCGCCTGGAGATCAACACCACCCTCAGCGCTGTTGCCAAAGAGAACCCGACCGACCCCGGTTTGCAGATTCGCGCGCGTTTGATGAAGGCAACGAGCCTGCTGCTCAACGATGCCGAAACCGCCGACAAGCTCACTGAGCAAGCACTGATGCGACTCGACGGCATGGAACAGTTCATGAGTCCGGAGGCGGCGCTGCTCGTCGCCAAGCAGTTGCAGATGCTCGGTCAGGCCGAGGCGGGTACGTCGATGCTCAAGAGCTGCGCGGAAATCTACGGTGACGATCCGGCGGTGATGAAAGACATCGCCAAGCTCACCGATGACCCGACTATCCTCAGCTCGAGCAACGCCGCCGCCGACCTCAACCGTCAGGGCGTGCGGGTGTACAAGACCGGCAATCTGGTTGAAGCCCGCGAGGTCTTCCGCAAGGCGCTGAAGATGCAACCGAAGAACATCAGTATTGCGCTGAACATGGCCCAGTCGCTGCTCCATGGCACCGACACCAGTGTGCCTTCGGCGGAGCTGGAAGAATGTCGGGCCTGCCTGAAAATGGTCGGCCTGATGCCCGACACCGACGCGCGTTTCTCGCGCTATCAGAAGCTGAAAAGCAAGGCGTTTGGCGAATGAACCAAGACGAGCAGGCATTGGATTTTTCCACGGTGATCGCCTCCACCGTTCACGACATGAAGAACTCGCTGGCCATGCTGATGCAAGCGCACAGCCAATGGCTGGCGCGTTTGCCGCAAGCGCAGCGCGAAGGCGCGGAGCAGGGCGTGATCGACTTCGAGTTCGCCCACCTCAACGGCATGCTGGTGCAGTTGCTCGGGCTGTACAAACTCGGCGTCAACCAGATGCCATTGCAGCCGGCGTATCACGAACTGGATGATTTCATCGAGGCGCAACTGGCAGCGCATCAAGAGGTATTCGCCAGTCGCGGCATCATCGCCACTTATGAAGTTGATCCACTGAGTCCGCTGGGTTTCTTTGATCGTGAACTGGTCGCCTCGGTGCTGGGCAATTGCATCAATAACGCCATTCGTTATGCCCGCGAGTCGCTGCTGATCACCGTCAGTGACGAGGCCGGGCAACTGGTGCTGAGCATCAACGATGACGGCGACGGCTATCCGGTCGAAATGCTCGAACGTCAGGCTGACTATGTGCAGGGCATCAATCACAGCAGCGGCAGTACCGGGCTTGGCCTGTATTTCGCTGCACGCATTGCCGCGTTGCATCAACGCAATGGTGTCGAGGGGCGCACCGAAATCCGTAATGGCGGCCCCTTGGGTGGCGGGATCTTCAGTCTCTACCTGCCGTGATCCGAGGCTTTTTGTTTGACGCTGCTTGATATTCCGAACAGCCGAAGCCTATTTTGTTCGGGTCGCCGTTCGCGGCTCGTACAACAACAAGGATTGCGTCATGACAACCGATGGCCAGCGTTCACTCGCGCAGCGATTGACGGGCATTGATGAGATTGAATGTGTCACGCCGGATTTGAACGGCGTACCACGGGGCAAGGTGATGACCGCTGAGGGTTTTCTCGAAGGGCGGCGTCTGCAGCTCGCGCGGGGGGTGCTGCTGCAATGCATCATGGGCGGATATCCGCCGGCGCGGTTTTACGGCAGCGATGACGGTGATCTGGCGCTGATTGCTGATCCAGAGCAGATCCATCCGTTGCCATGGAGTGACGAGCCCCGTGCCCTGGCCATTTGCGATGCCGATGAACTGACCGGCGAAAGCTCCAGCCTGTCGACCCGTGGTCAGCTCAAGAAAGTCATCGCGCGTTACAAGGCGCTCGGTCTGGCGCCTGTGGTGGCGACCGAACTGGAATTCTTCGTGTTCGCTCCAAACACTGATCCGACCCAGCCGTTCCGAGCGCCAGTCGGCCTCGATGGCCGCCGCGAGGATGGCCTGTCGGCGTTCAGTGTCAGTTCCAACAACGGTCTGCGACCATTCTTCAGTGAGGTCTATAAATGCATGGCGGCCCTTGGTCTGCCGCGTGATACGTTCATGCACGAAATGGGCGTTAGCCAGTTCGAGATCAACCTGCTGCACGGTGATCCACTGTTGCTGGCCGACCAGACCTTCCTGTTCAAACACCTGCTCAAAGAAGTCGCGCTCAAGCATGGCCTGACCGTGGTCTGCATGGCTAAACCGCTGGCGCACACGCCGGGCAGCTCGATGCACATTCACCAGAGCATCGTTGATATCGCCAGCGGCAAAAACGTCTTCAGCGACGATAACGGCCAGCCGACGGCGATGTTCCGCCACTTCATTGGCGGGCAGCAGGCGGGCATGGCGGATTTCACCGCGCTGTTTGCGCCGAACGTGAACTCCTACCAGCGTCTGTGCCATCCGTTCGCTTCGCCGAACAATGCCTGTTGGTCCCACGATAACCGCGCGGCCGGGCTGCGGATTCCGGCCAGTTCACCGGTCGCTCGTCGGGTCGAAAACCGTTTGCCGGGCGCCGACGCCAATCCGTATCTGGCGATCGCCGCCAGTCTGGCTGCCGGTTTGCACGGGATCGAACACGAACTGGAGCCGACCGAGGCGATTCAGGGCGAATTCGACGTGCCGGATAATCTTTCGCTGCCGTGTACCTTGCATGCCGCACTCGAACGTCTGAAACGTAGCCAATTGGCCAGGGAACTGTTCGGACAGGAGTTCATCGAAGGCTACATCGCTTCGAAGACCATGGAACTGACCAGCTTCTTTGATGAAATCACTCCCTGGGAACGGCGTGTTCTAGCAGCCCAGGCCTGACGTACCGTCGCCATCGGGCTATCGTTTGATAGCCCGATACTTACTGCAAGGAGCCGCTCGGAACGCCGATGCGCCAAATCTGGAAATCCTTTCGAGCGCTGTATTTTGCCTCGCTGATGATGTTGATCGGCTCGGGTCTTCTATCTACTTATCTGGCCCTGCGCCTGGCGGCTGAAGATGTCGACGGGCTGTGGGTCGGTGCATTGATGGCGGCCAACTATTTCGGTCTGGTGCTGGGCGGCAAGATCGGCCACCGGTTGATCGCCCGGGTCGGGCATATCCGCGCGTATTCGGCGTGTGCCGGGATCGTCGGCGCAGCGGTGCTGGGGCATGGTCTGGTGGACTGGCTGCCGGCATGGCTGGTGCTGCGCACGATTGTGGGTCTGGGCATGATGTGCCAGTACATGGTCATCGAGAGCTGGCTCAACGAGCAGGCCGATGCCAACCAGCGTGGTCTGGTGTTCAGCGGCTACATGATTGCGTCGTACCTTGGCCTGGTTTTGGGGCAGTTGATTCTGGTCATGCACCCGGGGCTGGGTCTGGAGCTGCTGATGCTGGTCGCTCTGTGCTTTGCATTGTGTCTGGTGCCGGTGACCCTGACCCGACGGATTCACCCGGCGCCGCTGCATCCGGCGCCGATGGAGCCGCGTTTTTTCATCAAGCGCGTGCCGCAATCGTTGAGTACGGTGCTCGGGGCGGGTTTGATCATTGGCTCGTTTTACGGTCTGGCGCCGTTGTATGCCTCGCAGCAAGGGCTGTCGACCGAACAGGTCGGTCTATTCATGGGTACCTGCATTTTTGCCGGATTGCTGGTGCAGTGGCCGCTGGGGTGGTTGTCTGACCGATATGATCGCGCGCTGCTGATTCGTTGCTTTGCCGGTTTTCTGGCGGTTGCCGCTTTGCCGCTGGCGATCCTGCCGCAGGTGCCGCTGGAGGTGCTGTTTGTGGTCGGCTTCCTCTGCTCGCTGGTGCAGTTCTGTCTGTATCCCCTGGCGGTGGCGTTTTCCAACGACCATGTCGAGGGTGATCGCCGGGTGTCGCTGACGGCGATGCTGCTGGTGACTTATGGGGTCGGCGCCAGTATCGGTCCGCTGGCCGCTGGTGTGTTGATGAAATTTTTCGGTAGCCAAAGTCTTTATGCGTTCTTCAGCTTCTTTGCGTTGGTGCTGGTGTGGCGGATTCGCCCGAAGGCGGTGACCAATCTGCATCAGGTCGACGACGCGCCTCTGCATCACGTAGCGATGCCGGACAGCATGTCCAGCTCACCGCTGGTGGCAGCCCTCGACCCGCGTGTTGACGAGCAGGTGGTGCAGGAGCAGATGCAGAACACGCCTGAGCCAGAGCCAGAGCCGGAGGCAGAATCGCAACCTGAAAAAGAACCTGAGTCCGAACCTGCAGCCAATCCGGATGCTGACAACGATAAACCCGCCCCGGATATCAGTGGCGCCAGGCCTTGAGACACAGTCGAAAATAAAAAAGGGCAGTCACCGCAAGGTGACTGCCCTTTTTATTAGCCGTGTCTAGTCCTGAATAAGGTTTACACCTTCTGGCTTCTTATCAGGAGGGTGCAATGGATACGGGCGCAAAACGTAGTCAGCGCGATTACACGCTG
>NZ_JBIUWM010000094.1:0-11903 GCF_044743445.1 Pseudomonas sp. NPDC087615
ACTTGTTGTCGAAGGACGACAGCAGGTTGTAGAACTCGATCGCGCGGTCTTCTTTGTTCTTCTCTTCGATGGCCAGGCCCATGGCCACGCGCATGAAGAAGATCTGCGGCAGTTCGAAACGCACGCCATCCTTGTGGATGAAGTAACGGTCGTACAGGGTTTGCAGGCCCAGGTAGGTGAATTGCTGATCACGCTCGTGGTTGATCGCCTTGCCCAGTTTTTCCAGGTCGAAGGTGGCCAGCACAGGGTTCAGCAGTTCGAACTCGATACCTTTGGCGACATAAGCCGGCAGTGCCTTGGCGTACAGGTCGGCCATTTCGTGGTGAGTGGCGCTTTCGGCCACACCCAGGAAGCCCAGGCCTTCGGCGCGCAGGGTGTCCATCAGCAGGCGTGCGGTCACGAACGAGTAGTTCGGCTCGCGCTCAACCAGGGTACGGGCGGTCATCACCAGGGCGGTGTTGACGTCTGTCAGGGCCACGCCGTCGTACAGGTTTTTCAGGGTTTCGCGCTGGATCAGGTCACCGTCGACTTCTTCCAGGCCTTCGCAGGCTTCGGTCACGATGGTGTTCAGTCGGCCCATGTCCAGTGGCGCCAGGCTACCGTCGGTGCGGGTGATGCGGATCGACGGGTGAGCGTTGACCGCTGCTTCCGCCGGGGCGTGGGCTGCGCGTTCTTTGGAACGACCGTCGCGGTAGATCACGTAGTCGCGTGCCACTTTCTGCTCGCCGGCACGCATCAGGGCCAGTTCGACCTGGTCCTGGATTTCTTCGATGTGGATGGTGCCGCCCGAAGGCATGCGACGCTTGAAGGTCGCGGTGACCTGTTCGGTCTGGCGGGCAACGGTGTCGTGGATTCGCGACGAAGCGGCAGCGGTGCCGCCCTCAACTGCGAGAAACGCTTTGGTGATAGCGACGGTGATCTTGTCATCGGTGTAAGGAACGACAGTGCCATTACGCTTGATCACGCGCAGTTGACCAGGCGCGGTGGCTGCCAGATCCGAAGACGAATCAGCGGCCTGCGGCAAGGTGCCCTGCGGGTTCTCGCGAGTTGTGTCGGTTTGCATGGGTGTCTCCACGTTCTCTATGTTTGTTTGGGCACCATCACGGTGCCCACCGTTCCGTCCTGAAGCACTACAACCGGCACGTGCCGGGTATAACGACTTCGGGACAGTTCAGGAAGAAGGCCTTGTGGGCGCCGCTTCCATGCCGAAGTCTTCGGTTCGCGCGATACGCGTGAGACCGCATTCCTTTCGGGGAGCAGTTTCGCCACTGCAACACCCGTACCGTTATCGTCGTGATCGACTGAAAAACGGTAGCCATCCGCAGGCGCGGTTTGGGCTTGTAAAAATACGTTTGGTTCAACCTGACAATGGCAATAAAAAGCCTTGAATTCACTGTCCGGTTTGTGTTTGGTTTTTTACGCAAAACCCTACATGTAGGGTTTTTTTGCGAACGGGCTACAAGATAATGCGTTTCAGGGGCGGATTGCAACGCACAGCTTGTGGATAACCCTGTGCGTAAATTGTGTGTGAAACAGGGAATTCCCGTGTAGGCCGCGAACCTGCTGAGCTAGACCGTTTGTCACTGTTTTTTCGCCTGGAAAAACGCTTCAGCGGATTTTTAAGGGCGCGAACCCTATCACAAAAAACGGCCTTGTCCGAACGCATTTACCGACTTGTGTTCTGGCTGGACGCCGTTTATACAATCGGCCCATGCGTACGCATTCTTATCCTCCGAAAAGATGACAAAAAGACCGGAGGATCCTTCCTATATTCGTAATTCTGGCAAGCAGAGGTCACCGGTGGAGCAACAAGCCTTTCAGGTATTGATAGTCGAGGATGATCAGCGTCTGGCCGAACTCACTCGCGACTACCTGCAAGCCAATGGACTGCGCGTGGACATCGAAGGCAACGGTGCGCTGGCGGCGGCGCGGATCATCAAGGAGCAACCGGATCTGGTGATCCTCGACCTGATGCTCCCCGGCGAAGATGGTTTGAGCATCTGCCGCAAGGTGCGCGACCGTTATGACGGGCCAATCCTGATGCTTACGGCAAGAACCGACGACGCCGACCAGATCCACGGCCTCGACCTCGGCGCTGACGATTACGTGTGCAAACCGGTGCGCCCGCGACTGTTGCTGGCGCGGATTCAGGCGTTGCTGCGACGCAGTGACACGCCCGAGCCGACCACGGAGAAATCCCGGCGCCTGCAATTCGGCCCGCTGGTGGTGGACAACGCCTTGCGCGAGGCCTGGCTGAGCGACAGCGGCATCGAGTTGACCAGCGCCGAGTTCGACCTGCTCTGGTTGTTGGTCTCCAACGCCGGACGCATTCTGTCACGCGAAGAAATCTTCACGGCGCTGCGCGGCATCGGCTACGACGGTCAGGACCGCTCGATCGATGTACGCATTTCGCGCATTCGCCCAAAAATCGGCGACGACCCCGACCATCCGCGTCTGATCAAGACCATCCGCAGCAAAGGCTACCTGTTCGTCCCAGAGGCCTGCGCAGACCTGGCGCTGTGAACTCGATCTTCCTGCGTATCTATGGCGGCATGTGCGCAGCCTTGATTCTGGTGGCCGTGCTCGGCGTGCTCGCACTGAACCTGCTCAATCAGGTGCGCAGCGAGCAGTACCGCGAGCGCCTGGCCCATGGCACGTTCTCGCTGATGGCCGACAACCTGCAACCGATGAATGAAACCGAGCGTCATCGTGCGCTATTGGTTTGGGAGCGATTGCTCGGGATTCCGCTGGCGCTGAAGACCTTTGCCCAGACCGGCCTGGACCTCACCCAGCGCACTCGCGTACTGCGCGGCCAAGCGCTGGTCGAGCAAACCGGGCCGCATGCGGCGAAGGTCTATCGACTGGTCAGCGACAAAGAACAACTCGTACTCACCGGCGAGGTGCAACAAATCAGCGAACAACTGGCCCGGGCGACTATTTACCTGCTGGCCGATGAACTGGTGCGCGTACCGGTGGGCGAGCAGCCCAAACGGCTGGCGCAAATAAAGAATGAGAAGGGCTTCGGTTTCGATCTGCAGCTGGTCACGGTGAATGACGCCGACATGGACGAAGACCAGAGTCGCCGGGTGTCCGAGGGCGATACGGTGATGGCGTTGGGCAAGGGCGGCGATTCGATCCGCGTGTTTGCCGGCATGGTTGGTACGCCCTGGGTGCTGGAGATCGGGCCGCTGTACCAGATGAATCCGTATCCACCGCAATGGCTGGTGTTGATCGCCGCGCTCGGGCTGACCTTGATCGGCCTTATCGTTTATCTGCTGGTGCGCCAGCTCGAGCGCCGTTTGCGAGGCCTTGAAGCAGCGGCTACGCGCATCGCCAAGGGCAGTCTGGAAACCCGCGTGCCCGCGCGCGGTGCTGACTCGGTCGGGCGACTGGCTTCGGCGTTCAATGGCATGGCCGAACACCTGCAACAGTTATTGGCGATCCAGCGTGAACTGGTGCGTGCGGTGTCCCATGAACTGCGCACGCCGGTGGCGCGGTTGCGGTTTGGCCTGGAAATGATCGGCTCGGCAACCACGCCGCAAGCCCTGGAAAAGTACCGTGAGGGCATGGATCACGACATTGAGGACCTCGATAAGCTGGTCGATGAAATGCTCACTTATGCGCGGCTGGAGCAGGGGGCGCCGGCGCTGACGTTTCAACGCATCGACCTCGACGCGTTGGTCAATCAGGTGATCGAGGAGTTGGCGCCGTTGCGCGCCGAGGTCACGGTGCAGCGTGGCTTGTGTCTGTCCGCCGCCGATAACGACGATGCCTGGGTCGAGGCCGAGCCGCGTTATCTGCATCGGGCCTTGCAGAATCTGGTGAGCAACGCCATGCGCCATGCGCGCTCGAAGGTCACGGTGAGTTATCAGGTCGGGCAACTGCGCTGTCGGGTGGATGTCGAGGATGACGGGCCGGGTGTGCCAGAAGTGGCGTGGGAGCGGATCTTCACGCCGTTTTTACGCCTGGACGACAGCCGCACCCGGGCGTCGGGTGGGCATGGGTTGGGCTTGTCGATTGTGCGACGGATCATCCATTGGCATGACGGGCGGGCCATCATTGGCAGGAGCAAGAGTCTGGGAGGGGCTTGCTTTAGCTTGAGCTGGCCGCGCAATCAGGAGCGGCGCTGAGCCTTGTGGTGGCTTGGCTGGCCAGCGATGAGGCCCTGACAGCCAATAAAGATCTTCAGGCTTTGATGCTGACCAGACTCAACAATTGCCCATCCTGCACCCCGAACTGCGCCTCCAGCTCTGTCCCGTTGCGCCATTCGCCGGACAGGTCCGTCAACAGGCGCAAACGTACCTGACCCTGTTCAGTCCACTCCAGGACTTCGGCATGCTCGAAGTAAAAGCGTTTTTGCACGATCGGGTACAACGCCTTGAACAGGCTCTCTTTCACCGAGAATGTCAGCGTGACCAGCAACGCCAATTGATCCCGCGCGCCAGCGGCCATGCGCTGCATTTCCGCCGGTGTGAGGATCTCCCCGGCCAGGCGCTCGGCACGCTCGATGTCGAGCAGGTTTTCCAGATCCATACCCAAGCCGCGCCAATGTTGCTTATTGGCGACAATCGCTGCCGCACGGCCGGTGCTATGGGTGATCGAGCCGCTGATGTGCGCCGGCCACACGGGGGCCCGATCTTCGCCAATCGCTGGAACCATGCCACTCCCTTGCAACTGTTGCAGCGCCGCCCGGGCGCAGAGGCGTCCGGCGAGAAACTCGGCCTGACGTTTGGCCACCGAACGCTGAATACTTGGCGGTGGCTCGATGGCGCTGCGTTGAAAGTCATCGCCGAGCAGTTGTGACGGATCGAAACGGGTACTGAGCAGCACCGTGTCGGATAGCACCGTCGGCAATGACCAGTGGGCATCGAGCGGGGAGCAGCAAGCGGGGAGGGTTGGGGTGAGATTCATGGCGGGCATTTTGCCGGTTAGTCGATGCAAGGTCGAGATCGGTGGTGAAGCTATCGCGAGTAGACCCACTCCAACATGGGCGCGTATTCCCAATGCATGAGTGAGCCCGCTGGCGATGGCCGCACCGCAGTTGTTCTGATCAGCCGAAGATTTTTTTGAAGAACGCTTTCATATCCGCCCAGGATTTTTCATCCGCAGCCTTGTTGTAACCAATGTCCGGGCCGCCGTGTTCGCCATGGCTCAAGCGATCGGCATCCGGATTGGTAAAACCATGCTTGGCGCCCTCCAGACTGACGAACGTGTAGTCAGCTCCCGCCTTGTCCATTTCCGACTTGAACGCGGTGACGTTGTCCGGTGTGACCATGCTGTCCAGCGCGCCATGCTCCACCAGAATCCTCGCCTTCACGCTGCCGGGCGTGGCCGGTGTCTTGGTCGCCAGCGCGCCATGGAAACTCACCACCCCCGTCAGCGGCACACCTTGGCGCGCTGCGTTCAACACGACGCCACCGCCGAAGCAATAGCCGATGGCTGCGAGTTTGTTCACGTCGGTCTGGGGCTGTTTTTTCAACAAATCCAAGCCGGCAGCGAAGCGTTTACTGGCGGCGTCGGCGTCCTGGGTCGCTGCCTGCATGAACGCCATCGCATCTTTCGGATGCTCGGTATTTTTCCCTTCGCCGTACATATCAATCGCCAGCGCGCTGTAACCGAGCTCAGCCAGATCGCGCGCGCGGCGCTTGGCGTAATCGTTCAAGCCCCACCATTCATGCACCACGACAATGCCGGGACGGACGCCTTTGATAGCGTCGTCGTACGCGTAGTAGCCCATCAGCTTGCTGCCGTCGGCGCTTTGGTAGGGGATTTCTTCGGTCTTGATCGCCGCTTGGGTGAGGCAGCTTGCGGCCAGCAGGGTGAGGGCGAGGAACAGGCGCATGGTCGGTCTCCATATCGAAAAGTGGTCAGAGCAGCCTAGTCGATTTGGTTCAGGTCAGGTTCAGAGAGTGTTCAGGGGCGGTACAGGGGAGGGGCAGTAACCTTGCGTCATACCCAAACAGCACTGTGAAAGAGGAAATACCATGACTCGTTTAAACAAACTGCTGCTGGCATTTACCGTAATGAGCGCCAGTATCGCGGCCCATGCCGACACCACTTCGAACTTCGCCGGCCTGACCTTCGGCCAGACCAGCGACAAGATCAAAAAATCCCATGCCCTGAACGACAACCTCGATCACCCTAACGCCACTGGCGCGATCGACGGCAACAATACCTACGGCGTACGCCTCGGTCAGCAAAACAGCCAGGGTCGCTACTACGCCACCTACGACAACGTGTCGGGTTCGCACAATGGCATTAAACTGCGTCAGGAAAACCTGCTGGGCAGCTACGATCTGTTCTACCCGGTGGGCAACACCACCAAATTGTTCGGCGGTGCGACGGCCGGTTTGACCAAGCTGACTCAGGAATCGCCAGGCTACAGTCGCGACAGTGACATCGGTTATGCGGTCGGCGGCCAGTTCGGTGTTTTGCAGCAAGTGTCGCAAAACACTTCGGTAGAACTCGGTTACCGTTACCTGCGTAGCAACGCCAGCACCGAGATGAGCGAGCGCGGCGGCAGCAAACAGGGTTCGCTGGGCTTGACCAGCAGCGCCCAGACGTACCTGTCGGCCAACTACTCTTTCTGATAGAGCAGTCAGCCTGAATGTGGGAGCGGGCTTGCTCGCGAAAGCGGTGGATCAGTCAATGAAGATGTCGACTGACACATCGCCTTTGCGAGCAAGCCCGCTCCCACAGGTGTGTTGTTGGAGATTTTGATTTACTCAGGAGAGCGATATGAAACTGTTGGTCGTCGAAGATGAAGCGCTGTTGCGTCATCACCTGCAAACCCGTCTGACGGAGAGCGGTCACGTGGTCGAGTCCGTGGCCAATGCCGAAGAGGCGCTGTACCAGACCGGGCAGTTCAATTTTGACCTGGCGGTGATCGACCTCGGTCTGCCGGGCATGGGCGGCCTCGACCTGATCCGCCAGTTGCGCTCAGGCGGCAAGACCTTCCCGATCCTGATCCTCACCGCACGCGGCAACTGGCAGGACAAGGTCGAAGGCCTGGCCGCCGGCGCTGACGACTACGTGGTCAAACCGTTCCAGTTCGAAGAGCTCGACGCGCGCCTGAATGCCTTGTTGCGACGCTCCAGCGGTTTCACTCAATCGACCATCGTCGCCGGCCCGTTGCTGCTTGATCTCAATCGCAAACAGGCCACCCTCGACGAGCAACCGCTGGCGCTGACCGCCTACGAATACCGCATCCTCGAATACCTGATGCGTCACCACCAGCAAGTGGTGCCCAAGGACCGCTTGATGGAACAACTCTATCCGGACGATGACGAGCGCGATCCGAATGTGATCGAAGTGCTGGTCGGCCGCCTGCGCCGCAAGCTCGAAGGTCCGGCCGGGTTCAAGCCAATCGACACCGTGCGTGGTCTCGGCTACCTGTTCAATGAGCGCTGCACTTGATTCGTTCCCTTCGCGTTCGCTTGATGCTCGCCGCCACCACGTTGGCGGTGTTGTTCATGCTCGCCTTGCTGCCGGCGATGCAAGGCGCGTTCAGCCTCGCGTTGCAGGACTCGATCGAACAGCGTCTGGCGTCGGACGTCACCACGCTGATCTCCGCCGCACGCATTGAAAACGGCCGGCTGGTGATGCCTTCGCAGTTGCCGGATGAGCGCTTCAACCTCACGGACCTGCGCCTGCTCGGTTACATCTACGACCGTTCAGGGCATCTGGTCTGGCGTTCGAAAGCCACCCAGGAAGAGCAGATCAACTACAAACCGCGTTATGACGGCCTCGGCAACGAGTTCGCGCGGATTCGCGAGGCCAGCGGCCAGGAATTCTTCGTCTACGACGTGGAAGTCAAACTGCTCGGCGGCAAAAGCGCCGCGTTCAGCATCGTTGCCTTGCAACCGGTGCGCGAGTACGAAAGCACCCTTGAAGGCCTGCGCGAAAATCTTTACCTGGGTTTCGGCGCAGCCTTGCTGGTACTGCTGGCGCTGTTGTGGATCGGTCTGACCTGGGGCCTTAAAGCCCTTCGCCAACTCAGCCAGGAACTCGACGAAATCGAAGGCGGCACCCGCGAAAGCCTCACCGAACAACACCCGCGCGAACTGCTGCGACTGACCGGTTCGCTCAACCGCTTGCTGCTCAGTGAGCGCCAACAACGCAGCCGCTATCGCGACTCGCTCGATGACTTGGCCCACAGTCTGAAAACGCCGTTGGCGGTGCTGCAAGGCGTCAGCGAAGACATGGCCCAGCGCCCCGAAGACCGCGATCAGGCTTGGGTGCTGCAAAGCCAGATCGAACGCATGAGCCAACAGATCAGCTATCAACTGCAGCGCGCGAGTTTGCGCAAAAGTGGTCTGGTGCGGCATCAGGTGCGGTTGCAACCGGTGCTCAAAAGCCTGTGCGACACGCTGGACAAGGTCTACCGTGACAAGCGTGTGCGGGTGGCATTCGATCTGCCCGAGCATTGTTATGTGCCGATCGAGCAGGGCGCCTTGCTGGAGATGATGGGTAACTTGCTGGAAAACGCCTATCGCCTGTGTCTGAGTGAGGTACGCATCAGCGTGCGCGAGACCATGGCCGGGGTTGAGTTGTGCGTCGAGGACGACGGCCCGGGCGTGCCGCCTGATCAGCGTGCGCGGATTCTTGAACGTGGCGAGCGGCTGGATCGTCAGCATCCGGGGCAGGGGATTGGCTTGGCGGTGGTCAAGGACATTATCGAGAGCTACAACGCCAAGTTGATGCTGGGGGATTCGCCGATGGGCGGGGCGGCGTTCAGGATTCATTTTCCTCCCGTTTGATCGCTGGCCTTTCTGGCCCCTTCGCGAGCAAGCCCGCTCCCACAAGGGGAACCTTGAACGCCACACAACCTTGTGGGAGCGGGCTTGCCGCGAAGGCGTCCGTGCAGCCCACGCAAGGCTTACTGTTACAGCTACGCCAGAATCATCAATGTCATGCTCAACGATTTGGCCGGGCTGATCTATTGCTCTTAATGTTCCTGCGCCCGATAAGCCCCCGGCGTCAGCCCTGTCCATTTCTTGAACGCACGGTGAAACGCCGACGGTTCGGAAAATCCCAATTGCTCGGCGATCTGTTGCAACGACAGATCCGCCCGCCCCAAATGGTAGATGGCGATATCCCGCCGCAACTGATCTTTCAACTCCTGAAAACTGCTGCCGTCCTCGCGCAAATGCCGACGCAGGGTCTGCGGGCTGATGTGCAGGTGCGCGGCCACCGCTTCCAGATCCGGCCAGTTCGCCGTGTCGCGGCTGAGCATGCGACGCAAGCGGCTGCTCAGGCTGTCGCCGTCATCCGGGCGTGACAGCAGATCCGCCGGGGAGCGTTCGAGGAAATGCTTGAGGGTGCGTTCGTCCTGCAGCAAGGGCATGGGCAGGTAGCGACTGTGAAACAGCAGGCTGCTTTGCGCGGTGCCGAACGTCGTGGGGCAGGGGAACAGCAGATCGTATTCAGCGCCATGCGCCGGTTTCGCATAGCTGAACGTGGCGTGTTCCAGGCGAATGCGCTGGCCGATCAGCCAACTGCCCAGGCGATGCCAGATCACCAGCAGGCTCTCGCTGAGAAAGTGATCCGGGTCCCATAACGGCGAATCGTCGAGGCTCAGCCGCACCCATTCGTCTTCGCGGCTCAGGGTCAGGCGCGGGGCTTGGGGGAACAGGCTGTAGAACAATAAACCGCGTTGCAGGGCTTTCTCCAGATTGCGGCAATGAATCGAGGCATGGCACATCATGGCGAAGCTGCCGGGTTTGCTTGGTGCGTTGCCCAGTCCCAGGTACTCGTCGTCCAGCGCCAGCCACAGGCCCTGGATCAAACGGGTGAACTGCTCCGGGGCAATGCGCGCACGAGGCTCGTCGAGCAGCTCGGAGCTGATCCCCAGTTGCTGCAACAGGTCCGAATAGTCGAACCCTGAGCGGCGTGCGCCACCGAGGGCGGCACGGGCGAAATGGCTGGCAATGGTGCGTTCGCGCATAAGCGGCAAATCCTTTCTCAGGCGCCGGATGGTAGCCGGGGTCCATGAACGGCAACAAGGCGGATTTCCGCCAAATTGTAGGACGAGAACCGGTGAGTTGGCGGAAATCCGCCAGGATGGGGTCGATGAACGCTGACATCGATGAGCCTGCAATCCCTGATATCAAAAGGCTTGCTGCGAAATGCACCAAAGTGGCACGACGCTTGCGATAGGAGTGTCAGAAGCGTGCGTTGATCCGCAGGATAAAGCGCCATTCGACACAACAAATCCCTCCAGTGCAGGAGGGTTCGCAATTTAAGGTTTTGCAGGCAACAGATGGATGTTGCTCTGCGGGACGCTTGAGGACACTTGCAATGACGACTCGTCAGCCACTCTACAAATCCCTGTATTTCCAGGTGATCGTTGCCATCGCCATCGGCATTCTGGTCGGTCACTTCTATCCGCAGACCGGCGTGGCGCTCAAGCCGCTGGGTGACGGGTTCATCAAACTGATCAAAATGGTCATCGCACCGATCATCTTCTGTACCGTTGTCAGCGGTATCGCTGGTATGCAGAGCATGAAGTCGGTGGGCAAGACCGGCGGCTACGCGCTGCTGTACTTCGAAGTGGTTTCCACCATCGCCTTGCTGATCGGTCTGGTCGTGGTCAACGTTGTGCAGCCGGGCGCCGGCATGCACATCGACGTGACAACGCTGGATGCCTCGAAAATCGCCTCTTATGTGACGGCCAGTAAAGACCAGAGCATCGTCGGCTTCCTGCTCAACGTCATCCCGAACACGATCGTTGGCGCGTTTGCCACCGGCGATATCCTGCAAGTGCTGATGTTCTCGGTGATCTTCGGTTACGCCCTGCATCGCCTCGGCTCCTACGGCCGGCCGCTGCTGGATATCATCGATCGCTTCGCGCATGTGATGTTCAACATCATCAACATGATCATGAAACTGGCGCCGCTCGGTGCGCTGGGTGCCATGGCCTTCACCATCGGTGCTTACGGTGTCGGCTCGCTGGTGCAGTTGGGTCAACTGATGATCTGCTTCTACATCACCTGCGTACTGTTCGTCGTCGTGGTGCTGGGCTCCATCTGCCGCGCGCATGGTTTCAGCGTGTTGAAACTGGTTCGCTACATCCGTGAAGAACTGCTGATCGTGCTGGGTACTTCCTCGTCCGAGTCGGCCCTGCCACGCATGCTGATCAAGATGGAGCGTCTGGGCGCGAAGAAATCCGTTGTGGGTCTGGTGATCCCGACCGGTTACTCGTTCAACCTCGACGGTACTTCGATCTACCTGACCATGGCGGCCGTGTTTATCGCTCAAGCGACCGACACCCACATGGACATCACTCACCAGATCACCCTGCTGCTGGTGCTGCTGCTGTCCTCCAAAGGCGCTGCCGGTGTCACCGGTTCGGGCTTCATCGTGCTGGCGGCTACGCTGTCGGCGGTCGGGCACCTGCCGGTGGCCGGTCTGGCGCTGATCCTGGGTATCGACCGCTTCATGTCTGAAGCTCGCGCGCTGACCAACCTGGTCGGTAACGCCGTTGCCACCCTCGTTGTGGCCAAGTGGGTGAATGAGCTGGACACCGACGTGCTGCAAGCCGAGTTGGCCTCGGGCGGTCGTGGTATCTCCGATGTGCGTGAAGAAGATGACCTGGGTGTGGCTGAAGGCCCAACCCCTAACAGCGTCAGCTAACTCGCGCTGGCATGAAAAAAACCCGCTTCGCAGACTGTGTGAAAACACGCTGAAGGCGGCCTAAGCAAACGCCCCGACTTGTTCGGGGCGTTTGCTTTTGTGCAGGTAACAGAAAAAAGGCTTTTCAGCCCATCAACTCCATCATTCGGCGTACACCCAGCACATTGATCGCTCTGATCGCTCTTTTGAGGTTGTAGGCGTTCACCGCCAGGGCCATTTCCGCTCTTGCCCCCGCTAGCTGTCGCAGCAGGAAGCGGCCGTTTCCAAAC
>NZ_JBIUWM010000095.1:0-11039 GCF_044743445.1 Pseudomonas sp. NPDC087615
TCGTCGAATACTTTGCGTTTGTCGGTCATGGAGAGCTCCTCAATAGGTGTATTTTCCACCTATCGGGGTGTCCGGGGAAATTAGACCACTGCAGAGTTGTAGAGTAGAAGTTAGGTTGTTTTGCGACTTACATGGTGGCAGTTTAAGTCTAAGAAAAAGTAGAGAGAGGAGAGGGAAAGAGTAATCCTTGTCTGATTTCTGTAAATGCCGACCACTAAGGTCTTTATTAGGAAATAGGCATCCGAATGACTATCTTGATATAAGGTGTCTGTTTCGTAAAGAATTAAAGCAAAAATGTAAAACTGTTTAAAATGGAATTCCTATATCGAATGAGAAATCGCCTTCGTAATGGAATACATTTGCAATGGCGATAGCTATCTCTTTTTTAAATTGTTTATCTTGGTTCAATTTGGCAACCATATCAAGATCAATGTCGTCCGCATCGATATCTACTGACAATGCTTCTTGTTTTTCACTCCAGCTTAAAGAAAGATCTGAAGTTGTGGAGAATTTACGAGTGTGTCGGTAAAGAGCCATCCGTAACGCAGGTTTAGCAAGGTTGTTAAAATCTGGTAATAGTGCTTGGGTTTTTGACCAGTCCTTGTATGCGTCGCGATAAAATTTATCATAGCTTTCCTGAATGAATTCGCAATTGCTTGTGTGTAGTATAGAGTATTGTTGTAAAGTGTCTGGGAATGCACGCGCAGTGATAAATTTAATTCTGGCTACTTCCTCTTTTTGGTTTAATATGTATCGACAAAGGTAGTCTTCGGCGCTCACTGATTCTGCTGAGATGCCATCATCTTGAAATAAGACTCTCACTAACTCGCTCTCAATGATTGATGCTAGATTAAATTGATAAATTCGTTTTTTGTTTTTCTGGCGTTCCTTCAAAATACTCATCTCATAAGACTGTGCCTTCATTAGAGATGTAATTGAGGCAAATATATTTTTGTCGTTTTGAGGTGATGAATTTGCTTTGCTCATTTCTTGGAAGGCGAATACGTCTACATTTGGTGCGGAAAATAATACAGGGCATTCTTTTGATAGTTTTTCGTGATAAGACGGAGACCATGTCATTTTTGACATGTAGTGATGTATGGCGGGGTGGTTAGTCCACCCTTTAAAAGGGCGCCAATTATAGTTTGGGTCTTTGTCGTCCACCGGGCGAGATAGAAGAGCCCATGAGTTAGCTTCGTTTTTTTTGCAGCTTATAATTATTACTGTGTAAATGCTTAAGTCTTTTAGGTTTGTAACTTTATAGGCTAGCAGATCAATCTCCCTTACCGTTCCCTCGAGGTCATCAATATAACAACGGTTGCTAATCAGGTGCCATCCGTTTTTTCTCAAGGTTTTTCCGATTTCATACTCCAGTTTGAAACCAGTCTTCGAAATTGATTGAGCAATCTTTACTAAGTCAATAGCCATGTCGCTCCTTTTGAATCATGATTAAGTTGTGTAAAAAGTGTTTCCAATTTATCAATTGGAAATGCCCTTGACGTAATTTTTCTTAACGACGGGAATAAAACGTATTATGACATCGTGAAACTTGCATGTGTTTCGCAAGTGTTCGTGCATGAGTTTCAATTCATATTGGGCCATTAATGGTATTTCAGTTTTAACCGGAGTCGCTGCGCGTTGATCGCACAGGAGCCATAGGCAAACAACATAGTCTTTGCCATGTATCTCCGCTATGTTGGGTTTTATGTAGTCTAGGTATTCTGTTTTTTTTGTGCTGGTAGATAAACTTATATGGTTCCTGATCTCTCCCAGGAAAGATTGATCGTTAATGAACGCATGGCAATAGAATTGGGCTTGTGAAAATAAATAGTTCGTTGAAGAGGCATTTTTGTATGGTTTGCAATGAATAATCCTAATCTTATTATCATTCGTGAGATCTAGAATGTCGCAAAATTCTTTGTCTTTGCGACCAGAACCGATTTGAAGTTTTGCTTGGTCAAACAAAACGCATGAAGGGCGTATTTCGCAGATTGTTTTGTTAAAGATGCTCTCTCTATTCTGCATTTTTTCATCGTCGCTGATATCGACCCCCCTATAAATTTCCTCGCAAGCCTCTTCGTGGAGCGTGATTTTAGTAAAGTTGGTTATTTCGCTGTAGAAGTCGCTATCTACTTCCAGCCATTTCCCATCACTTAATACAAAGTACTTATCCCCTAGAGCTTGCTCAAAAGATAGGCAGTTATATAGTGGCCATTTCTTATAGCCAAGCACTTGATCCTCTTCGTATGAGTACGCATAAATATGTTTTGATTTTAGCTTTGTGGAGGTTATTTTTTCCGCATTTATATGCTCGAATATTTGATGAATTTCTAAATATGCATAAGTTTTATCTCCGGATTTTTTGTTATTTGAATAGGCGAATCCATAATCTGAGTCAATTAGTACTTCTGGTATTCCAAGGCTGATATTGCTCGTGTTTTTCAAGCGAAGTTGGTTGACTAGGTACTCATCTAGAGTGTTGCTGTCTGACTCCGTTGCCTCGTCAAAATGCTTGTAGTTTGGAAACAGCTTGGTGTACTCCTTACTTGCATAAGCCACTAAAAACTCTTCGCAATAGTCGATCAATACCTGCCAGCTAAGTTTCTCTTTTCCAATGATTTTTATTGTTAAGTTGTTTCGACCTTGAAGGGTTATATTTTTGTGGTCTTTCATGTGAGCCGAAATATAACGCAGGTCTTCCGCTTCGCTAAGGCCGAAAGCGAAAGAGTCAGCCGGTTTATTTACCTGCCTATCAATATGTGTTGGTGTAATGGCGTGACTCTCACTTTTTGTCTGGCGTATTTCTTCGTTGCCACACATGTTCATAGCTGTTTTTATTCCGAAGTCCGGCTCAAAGGCATCGCGATCAAGATAGCTTACGGCACTCCGTCCAAAGGTTGCTGCAAACACTCTGCCATTGATGGTTAAAAATAAAATCCCATTTGGATTCTTACTTTTTGAACTGAAGAGTGGCGCATCGTCCAAAGGGAGTTTTTCATTGATGAAGTTTAGCCATGGCGGATTTGATTTTATGTTTGTGGTTTCAAAGTATATAAAATGACAATCTGTCTCATTAGTTGTGAATTTAAATTCACTTGCGGATAAGTTCTTTAAAGCGTCTTTTTTTTGATCAAGTATGGATCCGATTTTTTTATCTTCTCTTGCGAGAAAAAATGATATTTGTGCGATTTCAACTCCTTGGTCGGTCATGGCTTTTCCTTGGATTAGTCACGCATCATTCAATAGCTAAGCAGCATCAGTGCTTATGTCAATAAATAACCCTTGGTTTTTTGGATAAATCGAAAATCTGCTGGGCCGGGAACTGACTCCTAGTTCCAGGGTGAGTTTTGGCCTATACCAACCGCTGGAAATGATCGAGCATCCGATAGGCAATCTGCGGTGAGCAGTGTCTAGAAGGGTGGCGAGGTTGTTGAGCATTTCGCTAGGGGTAAGGCAGAGATAATGGGACGGACCGATTTAGAGGTACGTGATGGGAATGAAGTCTCGATAAACGCCAATGTTTAAAAAGACATCTCCAGACACTCTCTCAGGCTACACATCCTTGCGTAATTGCCTACAGCTACGCCAGAATCTGCCGGCTTGTGCGCCTTGGGGGCGGGTTCTATTGTGGTTCGGTCGCTGACGAATCAGCGATCGGGTTTGGTAGCCCGGTTTTGACTTGGCGCAGAGCGTCACCCGATACAGGCCTTTTTGGGGCTGTGTATTTATGGTGGCCATGCGCAGGGCGTCTTCGGGCGCGCCGGTTTTCCAAGTCACCGGTCTACCAACCTTCGTATGGCCACCACCCCTTCGTTTGGTAGCGAAAGATGATGGCTCCTTTTCTATGATTTGGAGATTCACTCATGATCAAACCAACACCCAACCCGCCCGAAACCGACTCGGTTTCTCCTTACGAATCCCTCGATTCCAGAAAACTCCACGAAGCCGCCGACCGCGCGCTCGACCATTACCTCTGTCCGCCCGGTTCCACACCGCCGCCACGCAAAAGCCGTGGGATGTACGCCGTGACGGCGGACAACAAAAATGAAGAACTGCTGCTCGATGCCAGTGAAACACTCGCTTCGGCGCAAACCATCGCCCAGAACGTCGCCAGCCTGTTGCCGGCATCGCAGCGCCGGGCGTTGTTGGGGATTGCGCAGTTGATCATGCTCGGGGAGTTGGCGGTGAATCGGGCGTTGGATAATCTGCAAGTGCCGGGGTGATTCGGCTGTCGGGATCGCCTGTTGATTGATCTGGCGGTCGTTCTGGCGCCTTCGCGGGCAAGCCCGCTCCCACAGGGTTTTGTGTTGGTCACGGGCATCGTGTTCGGCGCTGAAACCTGTTGGGGGCGGTAAGTACGAGGATTGAAGGCTTCATTTGACAGTCGCTCCAGCCGGGGCTGTCTACCTTTTTGCTGCTTTCGGCATCGCGCTTGGAAAAATTGGCGGCGGATCTATTTGAGCAGGGAGATGATCGACCATCACCCTCACGGGTGATGGGTTCGATGCATGACGCGGTTTAGATATTCGGGGTGTAAGAGAAACTTTGCGAAGCTTCGGTATCGGAGAACGGCGTCACACGCGTTTTCTTGTTGAACAGGCCATTGACGAGCGAGCCTGGGAACATTTCGATGGAGTTGTTGAACAGTTCGACGTTGCGGTTGTAAATGGTGATGGCCGCGCCGACGTTCTCTTGTTGTTCGGCGATTTCACGCATCATGTTGTTCGCCGCTTCGGATGCTTTCAGATCAGGGTAAGCCTCAAAGGTAACGCGCAAGCCACCCATCAGCTCCCTCGAGGCGGTTTCAACTTTCGTGAGGGCGTTGCCGTCTGCTCCAGCAGGAAGGGCATTGACCGCGCTGCGAAGGCCGGCGATTTTTTCGAGGAGGCTGGACTCAAAGACCATGAAGTCTGAGAGCACTTTTTGAAGCTGATCGAGCACCTTGGTCTTCTGGCGTTCGTAAACGAGCACGTCTGACCAGGCACGTTGTACTCGGTTGTGCCCCCCAATGATGCCGTTGTAGAGGCTGAAGCCCGCTACGATGATGACGACAGCGATAACAGCGGAAAGGATGAGTGCAATGTCCATGGCTTACTTCTCTTGGCGGCTTGTTAGGGGAGAGGAGGCAAAGTTGTCATCGTGCAGTTCGCTGAGTGCATGGCTCCATTGGAGCGCAGACATCAGGCGCGGCAGTTCGATACCGGCAGAAATTTCTGCGTAAAAATTGTTGGGCGAAGCCAGCGAATACTGAGCACCGTACGCGAACAGGTCGCTGCTCGCGAAACTGAGGCAGAGCTCTCCACTGTTGGAGAACTCCAGGTTCGGACGATCGAGGATGTCGAACAGCTTCAGCAAGTGGAGCACCGTCGAAGGCTTGATGAATTTCGCACAGAGCATCTCGCTGCGACCGGTCAAACGGAACGCTTTATTGAAATCCGGAGAAGCCGTGTCCATGGGACACGGATAGTCGTTCTCCGATTGGTCATCAGATCTAACCGATATCCCGCTGACCCATGGAAAGTCGATGACCAGGCTGTACCGATCGTAGTGGTCGTAAACCACTCGAGTCTCCGTTTTGGTTTTTCCATCTTTGTCGGTCACCGTGGTTTGCACTGTTCGCCTGTTAACGTAGTGCAACTGGCGATAGTGGTAAGGGAGGTTGCGCAACGTGCCGGGGAATACACCCTGTATCGACTCGACCAACTCGCGGCTGTAGTCGCCCCGGCGGTAATCACCAAATTCTGTGTCCAGCTTCTTGAGGGTCGTGGCCGAGTCTTCTTTCAGCAAAGTCAGTCCGTTGTGGAAGTAGGATGACAGTCGAGCAATTCTTTTACTGAGCAACGGCAACCGATTAGATTTGGATTTCATCCATGTCAGACTCCAAGCGGCAATCACGATGCCAAGAAAACCAGTGCCCATGCCGAACGAGTCGGGATCAATTTCCAATCGATAAAAGAACAGAGCGACGCTAGAGATGTTCCCAATCCAATAAAGGGCCACTGCACTCGCAAGCAATAACAGGCCAGTGCCGAAAAACCACCATGCGCGTGTGCGATCGAATTCGAGCGGGCCATCGTACGAGGCGAACTCATGGATCACCTTCAATAAGTCGGTGTTGGACTCAGTCCTGTCAATACTGGCTTCGCTCACAGCCAGCAACTCATTTAATCTCGCGTTCTGCGATGGGTTGGCCATGTCAGGTATCCATTGATTCAGGGATGCCTGGCGCGGGATTAATGACCCGTATTGAAGATTCGGCTGTATTCATAATCTGTCAGGAATTTTGAAAAGGAGTGGACGATACCATTGTCACGCAATGAGCTTTTTGGTACAGGGTGTGTAAAAAAGCGCTCCAGTTTAACCAAGTTGAGTTCGCCGACAAAAACGTCGAATCGCTCCCTCACGGCGCTTTAGGACTGACAGGATTTTTCAGGGTTATCACCGATAGTGTTCCCCGTTCAATTTCATAAATTGGAGGTTTTTTTTGAAGTCCGATCCTGGCGTTCACAAACGAGTGCTTGGCGCCTTGCCGGAGCTACCGCTCGATTGTAGGGTACATGGCCGTTACGATCTGCAGGGGAGCCAACTACCCGTGACGCTCTCTATTGGCAATGCCAAAGCGTTTTGGATCGACTGGCCACTTTCAAAATCGGCAGTGGTTGAAGTTAGCTCGAACCGTATGGCTACTTCAGACCATCCCTAGTGCGTGATAAATCAAAGGTCGTCATGTAGCATAGACCCATCAGCAGTTCTACAGTCATCCCGTCACTACGCGCTACTGAATCAACTCTAGAAGGTTTGTGAATGATAAGAACTATCCCGGTGTGGAAAATGATGATGATCGCCAAAGGTAAGATATTGGGACTTTTAATCCTGGCAAGCCTACCTGTTTTTATTTTTGGCGGTGCGAGGGCACTTCTTGAAGGGTTGCAGAATGGGCAAATTCGCCAGGCTGCAATGGGGTTTATCACTCTGATTTTTTTTGGTGTGGGTGTCCTGCTATTTGCACCTTCAAAAAAATATATTCCCGGTAAAACATTTCAGGCTTATAGAAATAAAAAATTCAATACAAAGGCGGGTATAAATTACGGTTATGCAATAATTATTCTGTCGGGGGTAATTATTGCAGTTCTTGCACCGGAAACGGCGATGACAACACTGTACTATGGAATAGGTGGCATTGTTTGTCTTTATTTTTATTCAAAAACATTAAAATTTCACGAGGATATCGATTTTTCAACAAATGAATATTTGGAAACCGCTCTGGGATTTCCTGCCGGGGAGAAAATTCTGGTCAGCTACCAGAATTTTGATGCCGGTGAGGTTAAAAATGGTTGCAATGCTTTTGCCGCAACAGCGACCAAGTTAATTGTTGCGTCGTTTGACGGGAGTGTTTGGAGAAAGCTGTCACGGGACATGAATCAGATCTCGCGCATTGGCATCGCTGGCGATGCATCCCAAAATCATTTTGTTAAATTGCAATTCAATGATGGAGCCGATGCTTTGTTGCGCATTGAACTATATGAAAAGCTCACATCAAATCCAATCCTGATAATAAGACGGCTGTTAGAAGCGATTGATGCAAGTCTTCTGAGCGATAGTGGTGCATCACAGGCAGTACAAAGACGTCGAGTGGTTGTCAACTCCGAAACTCCAGCCCCGGCTTTAAAAAATGTTGCGCCTGAAGCGACGCTTGTACCCATGGCGCCTGTGCGTAACATCGAGGTTGCCCCTGATGTGTTAATTGCTATCCAGGCCGCCGAAGAAGTTGTTCCCGGTCGCAGGCTGGAGCTTTAATAATGTCGCATTGTACAAAGTTTGAATTTTCTTATGTTAATGAAGAAGCTATTGCCAAAGCTTTCGGCAAGATGGGCCTTAGCCCGACGACGAGTCTGGTTTCCACGTTTGCCAGCGATTTCAGTAAAAAAGTGTTGAGCAAGTTAGGCTATTTGGGCACGCAGCAATACAGGGCTATTTGTGGCCAAACCGCTGATGGATTCAATCTATTTGTTTGCCAAATTGAGGCGGGCTCATACAAACTCCTCATCGAACGGGAAAATATTTCGGTCAACGATGAAGCGATAATGGATGATTTGGCTTTAAGCTTTCAGAAAGCATACATCAGCGTAGCCATCGATGAAACCATCAAGCGCATAGAAGCATCAGGGGTTCCAGCAAGGGTGAAAGAAACGCTTCAAGGGTTCGAGATTGAATTTGGACCTCGCTATGAATACGGTATTCATGTCACTTTTACGGGCGATGCAATTACGGAGGAAGTGCATGGCGTGAAAGGCGATATTTGCACAAAACTTACTGAAGAGCTTGAGGCTCTACTTTCTAGCCCTATGGCGGAGCTTGTAACAGAGTGGAAGCCGGAATATACCGTAGTTCATGAAGAGCAAACCCTTCAAATTCTCAGTGCGAACTTCTAAATGGAAATCAATTTACACCATATGGAGTTAAGCCGCGTTAACGGCCCTGGATTACGCTTGACATTATGGGTGCAGGGTTGTGTGCTGAATTGTAAGGGATGTTTCAACCAGACGACGCATGATGGCGAAGCGAATACGCTGATGTCTGTTTATGAATTGGCTCAGAAGATAAATGCACTGGACATCGCTGGGGTTACCCTCTCCGGGGGGGAACCGCTCGACCAGGCGCCAGCCTTGGAACAATTAATACATGCCGTCGATGGCGAGAAAAACTGGATACTCTATACAGGCTATACGCCAAAAGAGATATTCCAGAATGAAGGCATGATTCGAGTTGTTAAAGCCGTAGACTTGACGCTGGCCGGTCGGTATCGGCATAACGCTAAACATCCCTATCAGCACAAGCAAATTATCAAAACCAGCGACAGAGTCGATATTGACTTTTTTCGTACTGGAAGAGTTGTCGAGTTTATTGTTTCAAGTTCTGGCGTTACCAAAACCGGTCTTCCGATGCATGTATAACTCAGTTCAAGCGCAGGGATAATAAGCATGAGCCGTACCAAGCAGATAACAGATTACCTAAAAGCGCGTTATGCGATTTTGGTCATTGAAACTTTTGAGGAAGAGCGTGCACTCAATGAGATTTCTGAAATCGCCAAGGCGCTCAGCCATCGTTTGTTCGTTTGGAACTCGACGCTAGGCGTGCAGATAAATGGCGTCGTGGCTGGGGATAAAACCTTTGATCTGAAAATGGCCTTGGATTTTTGCGAAGAAAAGGCGAAGGAGGAGGGCAGCAAAAACATTTTTGTTTTTTGTGATGCTCATAACTACCTTGCCTCAAGCTCAAACCCTGTCTACCGCCGTCGACTTCGAGATTTAGCCATCAATATCCGTTCGCGTGGTTATCGAAGTAACTGCATTGTCGTGGCACCCAGCTTTGAAGTTGCCAATGATCTGCAAAAGGAAATCACGTTAATTGATTTTCCACTCCCGTCAAGAGAAGAAGTTAAGGCTCAGATAAATAACTTTGTTAATTCATGGCAGGGTAATGGCAGCGTTAAGATTGATCTTTCTAGTGAGGCAAAAGATAAACTCATTGATGCCGCTTTGGGCCTCACGGGGTTGGAAATTGACAATAGCTTGTCTCGTTCATTGGTATCCAGTCTGAATATAAATGAAAACACCGTAAAGGATCTGCTTTCCGAGAAAAAACAAATTATACGGAAAACAGGCATCTTGGAATACATTGACTCAAAGGTAAGTCTTGAAGATGTTGGAGGGCTGGCAACTCTTAAGAAATGGCTCCATTTGCGTAGCCAGTGTTTTGGGCAGTTGGCTCAGGAGTTTGGTGTCAGAACCCCGAAGGGTTTGCTCTTAACGGGAGTTCCTGGTTGCGGCAAGTCGCTAACGGCGAAATGCATATCGTCGTCATGGAACATGCCCTTATTGCGTTTGGATATGGGAAAAATCTTCCAAGGGGTGGTCGGCTCTTCAGAATCCAATATTCGTTCCGCACTACGTACTGCCGAAGCTATCTCGCCCTGCATCCTATGGATCGATGAAATTGAAAAAGGACTTTCTGGCTCTTCCGGAGGGGCATCTGATGGTGGCACTGCTACACGCGTATTCGGCACGCTGTTGACTTGGATGCAAGAAAAAACGGCACCTGTTTTTGTGTTTGCTACCGCTAACAATATCAACAGCTTACCGCCGGAGTTGTTGAGGAAGGGGCGATTCGACGAAATATTTTTCGTTGACTTCCCGTCGACATTGGAAAGAAAGAAGATTCTTGAAATACATCTGAAGAAATTGAAGCGTGATCCAGAAAAATTCGATTTGGATCGATTGTCTGCTCTAGGCGGCGAGTCGAATTTTGGTAAAGACATTGTGCTTTCTGGTGCTGAAATCGAAGCTTGGGTTGGGGACTCGCTGATTGAAGCGTTCTCACGGCGGATGAATGGCTCTGGTGATTTAAGCGACCTGACGATGGTGGATTTTGAAACGACTATTTCGCGTTTTGTACCCATGAGCAAAATGCGTAAAGACGAGTTCACGAAACTTCGTGATTGGGCGAATCAAAATGCAATTAGCGCTTCGGCTATGGTTGCCGGTCAGAATGATAAGGAAACTCAAATCGGCGGTAGGCAAATTGATTTTTAATTTTCGGTGATTTGGCAGCCTAACCGCTTAATCCCTGGCGACACGCCCATGGGCCGGTTCCACGCCGCCTCTACGCAAAAGCTGTGGGATGTACGCCGTGACGGCGGACAACAAAAATGAAGAACTGCTGCTCGATGCCAGTGAAACACTCGCTTCGGCGCAAACCATCGCCCAGAACGTCGCCAGTCTGTTGCCGGCGTCGCAGCGTCGGGCGTTGTTGGGGATTGCGCAGTTGATCATGCTGGGGGAACTGGCGGTGAATCGGGCGTTGGATAATCTGCAAATGCCGGGGTGATTCGGCTGTCGGGATCACCTGATGATTGATTGGGTGTCCGTTCTGGCGCCTTCGCGGGCAAGCCCGCTTGTGTCTTGATCTGGGAATAAACTCTGAGATGAGAGGGGTGGATGGCAAGCAGTGAGTCCGCGGTGCTTAAAGCACGAGTGGGA
>NZ_JBIUWM010000096.1:0-9082 GCF_044743445.1 Pseudomonas sp. NPDC087615
CCCCCGCCCCCCCCCCCCCACCCCCCCCCCGCCCCCCCCCCCCCCCACCCCCCCGCCCCCCCCCCCCCCCCCCCAAAACCCCCCCGCCCTTTCCCGGCAAGCTGTGGTTGGTCAGTTCCTTGGACAATGCCATGGCGACCTGACGCGGACGAGCCACCGAGCGCGAACGGCGCTTGGACAGCAGGTCGGAGATCTTGATCTTGTAGTACTCGGCGACAGTGCGCTGAATGTTATCCACAGAGACCAGTTTGTCCTGCAACGCCAATAGGTCTTTCAGGGATTCGCGAATCAGCTCGATGGTGATGTCGCGGCCCATGAAGTGCGAGTGGGCGATCACGCGTTTCAGCGCACCTTCCAGTTCGCGGACGTTGGAGCGAATTCGCTGAGCGATGAAGAACGCTGCGTCGTGAGGCAACTCGACTTTGGCCTGATCGGCCTTTTTCATCAAGATCGCTACACGGGTTTCCAGTTCCGGCGGCTCGACGGCAACCGTCAGCCCCCACCCGAAGCGGGATTTGAGGCGTTCTTCAAGGCCTTCGATTTCTTTCGGGTAGCGGTCACTGGTGAGGATGACCTGCTGGCCACCTTCAAGCAGGGCGTTGAAGGTGTGGAAAAACTCTTCCTGCGAGCGCTCTTTGCGGGCGAAGAACTGAATATCGTCGATCAGCAAAGCGTCCACTGAACGGTAGAAACGCTTGAACTCGTTGATCGCGTTCAGTTGCAGTGCCTTGACCATGTCGGCCACGAAACGCTCCGAATGCAGGTACACGACCTTCGCATTCGGGTTCTTCTTCAATAGATGGTTACCCACAGCGTGCATCAAGTGGGTTTTACCCAGACCCACGCCACCATAAAGGAACAGCGGATTGTAGCCATGCTTGGGGTTATCTGCCACTTGCCAGGCTGCCGCTCGGGCGAGTTGGTTGGACTTACCTTCGACGAAATTCTCGAAGGTGAACGTGCGGTTCAGATAACTGGTGTGCTTGAGCGCACCCTCGACCTGCACGGTGCGCTGTTCGGCGCGAACCGGGGCTTGCTGCGACGCGGCACCGGCCATCGGATCGAAGCTGTCGCGGGACGGCTCTTCACTGACTTCGGCGGTTTTCTGCGTAGCGCGCTTGGCCGCAGCTGCCGTCGGGGTGGGCGCCGGCGTGCTGACCGGCGCGGCATTTGCCTGGGCCTGGGAAGCTTGCGCGGCGGCCAACGGAGCATTGGGAGCTGCACGAGGTGCCGAACTGCGTTTGCTGCCTATTAATAAGGAAAGCGCTGGCGCCATGCCGTTGCCATGCTCATCCAGCAGTTCAAGGACGCGTCCCAGGTACTTTTCGTTGACCCAGTCCAGGACAAAACGGTTCGGTGCGTAAACGCGCAACTCGTCGCCTTCGGCTTCGACCTGTAGTGGACGGATCCAGGTGTTGAATTGTTGGGCAGGCAGCTCCTCGCGCAAAAGCTCCACGCACTGCTGCCAAAGTTCCACTGACACGGATATCCCCTAAGTTGAAAGCCGGTGAGGCAAAAACAAGCGGCCATTGTAGCGGCGAGCCGTTTACTTATCCACATGCAGGTTGCCCGGTGAACATGATTTATCAATGCGTTAACTGGAAAAAAGGCGACCAACGGTGTGTGAATAAGCTCTGTGGATAACCACCTCTAAGGGCACTGGACAAGTGGGGGCTAAACTCGGTGGATAACCACCCTGTGGATAACTACCTATTTCACACACAGCTTATCCGACAGCGCAGCACAGGCTGAACACCGTTTTCCACTGTAGTTGTCATTTGCTGTACACGACGTAAAACAAGGGCTGATGGCAGTTATCCACAGCTAGACCCGGCCCTAGCTTTTATAAGCTTTACAGAAAAGCTTTAAATAATTCCCTTCTTTATTTTTATGTATGGCGAACAGGGTGTCGGCCAAAGACGCCTCGAGATCTATTTATAAGGAAACGTTGGTTGGAAATTGACCTGAAGGCTTGCTTTCTCTAGAATCCCCGGTCTCTTAAAACGGGGGCCATTCCGGCCCGTTGTGGACGAACCAGGTAACACGACATGAAACGTACTTTCCAACCAAGCACTATCAAACGCGCTCGTACCCACGGTTTCCGTGCTCGCATGGCTACCAAAAACGGTCGTGCCGTCCTGTCGCGTCGTCGCGCCAAAGGTCGTGCGCGTCTGGCAGTTTGATAATCCGGCACTGGAGGTGAGTCAGGACTTCAGTCGGGAAAAGCGTCTGCTTACCGCCCGGCATTTCAAGGCAGTCTTTGACTCCCCTACCGGCAAGGTTCCGGGGAAAAATCTCCTGCTCCTTGCACGCAACAACGATCTTGATCACCCCCGTCTCGGGCTGGTTATCGGGAAAAAGAGCGTAAAGCTCTCCGTTGAGCGCAATCGCCTCAAACGTTTGATGCGCGAATCGTTCCGTCTTCACCAGGATTCACTGGTTGGTTGGGATATCGTTATCGTCGCGCGCAAAGGTTTAGGTGATGTAGAAAACCCCGAATTGATTCAGCATTTCGGCAAACTCTGGAAGCGTTTGGCACGTAGCAAGCCAGTTCCAGCAGTCAAAACCGAAACTGTAGGGGTAGACAGTTCAGATGCGTAAACTGGCCCTCGTTCCGATCCAGTTTTATCGCTATGCCATTAGTCCCCTGATGGCCAGTCACTGTCGCTTCTACCCCAGTTGTTCCTGCTACGCGTATGAAGCCATTGAAAATCATGGCCTTCTGCGCGGTGGCTGGCAGACCATTAGTAGGTTAGGTCGCTGTCATACGTGGAATCCCGGTGGTTATGACCCGGTTCCACCTATCCCTACCTCCCGTTCTTCTTCGATGGACGTGTAATCATGGATATCAAACGCACGATCCTGATCGTCGCCCTGGCAATCGTGTCCTACGTTATGGTTCTTAAATGGAACCAGGACTATGGCCAAGCTGCCCTGCCGACTCAGAATGTTGCTTCCAGTACGACTACATCCGGTTTGCCGGACACCGCCACTGGCAATAATGCTGAAGCCAGTGACGATATTCCGCGTGCCGCAAGCGATACCAGCGCACCTGCCGAAACACCGGTAGCCGCCAGCAAGGATCTGATCCAGATCAAAACCGACGTGCTCGATCTCGCGATCGATCCACAAGGTGGTGACGTTGCTCAACTGACCTTGCCTCTGTATCCACGTCGTCAGGATCGTCCGGACGTTCCTTTCCAGCTGTTCGATAACGGCGGCGAGCGTGTTTATCTGGCGCAAAGCGGTCTGATCGGCACCAACGGTCCGGACGCAAATCCGGCAGGTCGCCCGGTCTACTCCTCGGAGAAGAAGACTTATCAACTGGCTGACGGTCAGGACCAACTGGTCGTAGACCTGAAGTTCAGCAAGGACGGCGTCAATTACATCAAGCGTTTCACCCTGAAACGTGGCCTGTATGACGTAGCCGTTTCCTACATTGTGGATAACCAGAGCGCTCAGCCCTGGAACGGCGCGATGTTCGCCCAGTTGAAGCGCGACAACAGCGCCGATCCTTCGTCCACTACTGCTACCGGTACCGCGACTTACCTGGGCGCCGCCCTGTGGACAAGTTCGGAGCCGTACAAGAAAGTGTCCATGAAGGACATGGACAAGGGTCAACTCAAAGAAACCGTCACCGGTGGTTGGGTAGCCTGGCTGCAACACTACTTCGTGACTGCATGGATTCCGGCCAAGGGCGAAAACAACATCGTCCAGACCCGTAAAGACAGCAAAGGCAACTACATCATCGGTTACACCGGTCCTACGCTGACCGCTGCACCAGGTGCCAAAGTTGAAACCAGTGCTGTTCTGTACGCAGGTCCGAAAAGCCAGGCAGTGCTCAAAGAGTTGTCCCCAGGTCTGGAACTGACTGTCGACTACGGCATCCTCTGGTTCATTGCCCAGCCAATCTTCTGGCTGCTGCAACACATCCACGCGATTGTGGGTAACTGGGGCTGGTCGATCATCTTCCTGACCATGCTGATCAAAGGGCTTTTCTTCCCTCTGTCGGCTGCCAGCTACAAATCGATGGCGCGCATGCGTGCCGTTGCGCCGAAACTGGCTGCACTGAAAGAACAACATGGCGATGACCGGCAGAAAATGTCGCAAGCCATGATGGAGCTGTACAAGAAAGAGAAGATCAATCCACTGGGCGGCTGCTTGCCGATCCTCGTGCAGATGCCGGTTTTCCTTTCGCTGTACTGGGTTCTGCTGGAAAGCGTGGAAATGCGCCAAGCGCCATTCATGCTGTGGATCACTGACCTGTCGATCAAGGATCCATTCTTCATTCTGCCGATCATCATGGGTGCAACCATGTTCATCCAGCAGCAGTTGAACCCGACTCCTCCGGATCCGATGCAGGCGAAGGTCATGAAAATGATGCCAATCATCTTCACCTTCTTCTTCCTGTGGTTCCCGGCTGGTCTGGTGCTGTACTGGGTTGTGAACAACTGCCTGTCGATTACCCAGCAGTGGTACATCACGCGTAAGATCGAAGCGGCGACGAAAAAAGCCGAGGCGTAACTTGCTCTGTGGATAACACCACTCAAAACGCCCCCTAGTGGGGCGTTTTGCTATCTGTCACTTTTGTCTGGATTCCGGTTTATGAGCACACCTCGTGAAACCATTGCAGCCGTTGCCACCGCTCAGGGTCGTGGCGGTGTGGGCATTGTCCGTATTTCCGGGCCGTTGGCCAGTGTTGCGGCCAAAGCCATCAGCGGCCGCGAACTGAAACCGCGTTACGCCCATTACGGGCCGTTTTACAGCGACGATCAGCAGGTGTTGGACGAAGGACTGGCGCTGTACTTCCCAGGGCCTAACTCGTTCACCGGTGAAGACGTACTGGAATTGCAGGGCCACGGCGGCCCGATCGTGCTCGATATGCTGCTCAAACGTTGTCTCGAACTGGGTTGCCGTTTGGCTCGCCCGGGGGAATTCAGCGAGCGAGCGTTCCTCAATGACAAACTCGACCTGGCCCAGGCCGAGGCCATCGCGGACCTGATCGAAGCCAGTTCTGCACAGGCTGCGCGCAACGCCCTGCGCTCCTTGCAGGGTGCGTTTTCCCAACGTGTGCATAACCTCACCGAACAGTTGATCGGTCTACGCATCTACGTCGAAGCCGCCATCGACTTCCCGGAAGAAGAAATCGACTTCCTCGCCGATGGCCATGTGCTGAGCATGCTCGACAAGGTGCGTGATGAATTATCCACAGTGCTGCGCGAAGCCGGCCAGGGGGCCTTGCTGCGTGACGGCATGACGGTGGTGATCGCTGGACGGCCGAATGCCGGCAAGTCCAGCCTGCTTAACGCATTGGCCGGGCGCGAAGCCGCGATCGTTACCGAGATTGCCGGTACTACCCGAGACATCTTGCGCGAACACATCCACATCGATGGCATGCCGCTGCACGTAGTGGATACCGCCGGTCTGCGTGATACCGACGACCAGGTGGAGAAAATCGGTGTCGAGCGCGCTTTGAAAGCTATTGGTGAAGCCGATCGTGTGCTGCTGGTAGTCGATGCGACGGCTCCAGAAGCGCTGGATCCGTTCGCCTTGTGGCCCGAATTCCTCGAAATCCGTCCCGATCCCGCCAAAGTGACCCTGATCCGTAACAAGGCAGACCTGACCGGTGAAGCGATTGCTCTGGAAGTCAGCGATGACGGCCATGTGACTATCAGCCTGAGTGCCAAATCGGCGGGCGAAGGCCTTGAATTGCTGCGCGAACATCTCAAGGCCTGCATGGGCTACGAACAAACCTCGGAAAGCAGTTTCAGTGCCCGACGGCGACACCTGGAAGCCTTACGCCACGCCAGTGCGGCCCTTGAACACGGTCGTGCGCAATTAACCTTGGCTGGCGCTGGCGAGTTGTTGGCTGAAGATTTACGTCAGGCTCAGCAGTCGCTAGGTGAAATCACCGGAGCATTCAGCTCCGATGATCTGCTCGGACGGATCTTTTCCAGCTTCTGCATCGGAAAATAACCCCCCTGCTGTTCACAGACAGGCCTGTTCACGGCCTGTCTGACTCCCTCTTTTTATAAATCCCTCCTTGAGTGCCGGGCAGATTTCTTCTTCCTGAGCGGATTCCCTGTACCCGTCGCGCGCTCATTCATCAGATTTCTGTGGATTAAGCCCTGTGAATAACTGCCTCTAAGGTCAGTTGATAACAGGGCCCGAAAACTGGATATAAACCCCTCTGTGGATAACCACCCCTTTCACCCACAGGCTTACACCGGTTATCCAAGGGCTTCATTGGCACATGGGCACAGGGTTTTGAATCTCTGTACATATTGAATATAAAGGCCTGTAGAGATCTATCCACAGAAATGGTGGTCAGTAAGAATAAACATAAAAACAAAGATTTTATAAATTTCTTTCTTTTTTATTTTTTTAACCGCGAGTTCTCCACAGCTGGTTAAATTTTGTGCAAAGGGTTCTTTAGGAAGGGCGAAGTCCCTATACTTGCCGACCAGGTCCAAAAACCTGATCTCAAACTATTCCTGAATGACCTACTTAAGCAGGCACGAGGTGCGTGGTGGATTTCCCTTCCCGTTTTGAAGTGATCGTCATCGGCGGCGGTCATGCCGGTACCGAGGCAGCACTGGCCTCAGCACGTATGGGGGCAAAAACCCTGTTGCTGACGCATAACGTGGAAACCCTCGGTGCCATGAGTTGCAACCCGGCCATCGGTGGCATTGGCAAAAGCCATCTGGTCAAGGAAATCGACGCCCTCGGCGGTGCGATGGCCATGGCTACCGATAAGGGCGGCATCCAGTTTCGCGTTTTGAACAGCCGTAAAGGCCCGGCCGTACGTGCAACCCGTGCACAAGCGGACCGCATTCTTTACAAAGCCGCTGTCCGCGAAATTCTGGAAAACCAGCCGAACCTGTGGATATTTCAACAGGCTGCTGACGACCTGATTGTCGAGCAGGAACAAGTGCGCGGTGTTGTTACGCAAATGGGTCTGCGTTTCTTCGCAGACTCCGTGGTGTTGACCACCGGTACGTTCCTCGGCGGACTTATCCACATCGGCTTGCAGAATTTTTCCGGTGGCCGCGCCGGTGATCCACCGTCGATTGCCCTGGCTCACCGTTTGCGTGAACTGCCACTGCGTGTCGGTCGTTTGAAAACCGGTACGCCACCGCGTATCGACGGCAAGTCTGTGGATTTCTCGGTGATGACCGAGCAGCCAGGGGATACGCCGATCCCGGTGATGTCGTTCATGGGCAACAAAGAACAGCATCCACGCCAGGTCAGCTGCTGGATTACTCACACGAATGCCCGCACCCACGAAATCATCGCCGCGAACCTCGATCGTTCGCCGATGTATTCCGCTGCCGGCGAAATCGAAGGCATTGGCCCGCGTTATTGCCCGTCGATCGAAGACAAGATTCACCGCTTTGCCGACAAGGAAAGCCATCAGGTGTTTATCGAACCGGAAGGTTTGACCACCCATGAGCTGTATCCGAACGGGATATCCACAAGCTTGCCGTTCGACGTGCAATTGCAGATCGTGCAATCGATCCGCGGCATGGAAAACGCGCACATCATGCGTCCGGGTTATGCGATCGAGTACGACTACTTCGATCCGCGGGACTTGAAGTACAGCCTCGAAACCAAAGTCATCGGCGGTCTTTTCTTCGCCGGGCAAATCAATGGCACCACCGGTTACGAAGAAGCCGGGGCCCAGGGTTTGCTCGCCGGAGCCAACGCCGCATTGCGTGCGAAGGGCAAAGAAGCCTGGTGTCCGCGTCGTGATGAAGCGTACATCGGCGTATTGGTCGATGACCTGATCACCCTCGGTACCCAAGAACCCTACCGAATGTTCACTTCCCGTGCCGAGTACCGCCTGATCCTGCGCGAGGACAACGCCGACCTGCGTCTGACCGAAAAAGGTCGTGAACTGGGTCTGGTCGATGACGCGCGTTGGGCGGCCTTCTGCAAGAAACGCGAAAGCATCGAACTCGAAGAGCAACGCCTGAAAAGCACCTGGATTCGCCCCGGCACGCAGCAGGGCGATGCGATTGCGGAAAAATTCGGTACGCCGCTGACCCACGAATACAACTTGCTCAACCTCTTGAGCCGTCCGGAAATCGACTACGCTGGTCTGGTCGAAGTGACCGGCAACGGTGCCGAAGACCCCCAGGTTGCCGAACAGGTTGAGATCAAGACCAAATACGCCGGCTACATCGACCGTCAACAGGACGAAATCGCCCGTCTGCGCGCCAGTGAAGACACGAAACTGCCTGTGGATATCGATTACACCAACATTTCCGGTCTCTCCAAGGAGATCCAGAGCAAGCTCGGCGCGACGCGTCCAGAGACGCTGGGCCAAGCTTCGCGTATCCCTGGCGTGACCCCAGCGGCCATTTCGCTGTTGATGATTCATTTGAAAAAACGCGGCGCGGGCCGTCAGTTGGAGCAAAGCGCTTGAGTTCTAAGGTCACTTCGCAACACGCTGAAGAGTTATCCACAGGAGCCCGTGAGCTCGGTGTCAATCTCAGTGAAACCCAGCATGAATTGCTGCTGGGTTATTTGGCCCTGTTGATCAAGTGGAACCAGGCCTACAACCTCACGGCTGTTCGCGATCCTGACGAAATGGTTTCTCGCCACCTGCTCGATAGTCTGAGTGTGATGTCGTTCATCGAAAACGGCCGCTGGCTCGATGTTGGCAGTGGTGGCGGCATGCCGGGCATCCCGTTGGCGATCCTGTATCCAGACTCGCAAGTGACCTGTCTGGACAGCAACGGCAAGAAAACCCGCTTCCTGACCCAGGTCAAACTCGAACTGAAACTGGATAACCTCCAAGTTATCCACAGTCGCGTCGAAGCTTTGCAGCCAGAACAACCCTTCAACGGGATTATTTCCCGGGCGTTCAGCAGCATGGAGAACTTCACCAACTGGACTCGCCATCTGGGCGACGCCGATACACGCTGGCTGGCAATGAAGGGCGTTCATCCGGCCGATGAGCTGGTAGCATTGCCGGCAGACTTCAAACTCGATAGCGAACACGCCTTGGCCGTACCCGGTTGCCAAGGCCAACGCCATCTGCTGATACTGCGCCGCACGGCATGATTGGGAACACAAG
>NZ_JBIUWM010000096.1:9092-10922 GCF_044743445.1 Pseudomonas sp. NPDC087615
CTGGTCGCGACCAAGCGCCGGGTGCTGTTGATCGATCTCGATCCACAGGGCAACGCCACCATGGGTAGCGGTGTGGATAAACATGGCCTGGAAAACTCGGTCTATGACCTGCTGATCGGCGAATGCGATCTGACTCAGGCCATGCACTACTCCGAGCATGGCGGTTATCAACTACTGCCGGCCAACCGCGATCTGACGGCGGCCGAAGTGGTTCTGCTGGAAATGCAGATGAAGGAAAGCCGCCTGCGCAGCGCGCTGGCGCCGATCCGTGAAAACTACGATTACATTCTGATCGACTGCCCGCCGTCCCTGTCGATGCTCACACTGAACGCATTGGTGGCTGCTGATGGCGTGATTATCCCCATGCAGTGCGAGTACTTTGCGCTGGAAGGTTTGAGCGACCTTGTGGATAACATCAAGCGCATCGCTGAACTGCTCAATCCCAACCTGAAAGTCGAAGGCCTGCTGCGGACCATGTACGACCCGCGCCTGAGCCTGATGAACGACGTTTCGGCGCAGCTCAAAGAGCACTTCGGCGATCAACTCTACGACACGGTGATCCCGCGTAACATTCGTCTGGCTGAAGCGCCGAGTTACGGCATGCCGGCTCTGGCCTACGACAAGCAATCGCGCGGCGCATTGGCTTATCTGGCATTGGCGGGCGAAATGGTTCGCCGTCAGCGCAAAAATTCACGTATCGCCGCTGCTCAGGCAACTTAAGGAATCCCCATGGCCGTCAAGAAACGAGGTCTCGGACGTGGACTGGATGCACTGCTGAGTGGTCCGACTGTCGGTGCGCTGGAAGAACAAGCGGCGCAAGCGGATACCCGTGAACTGCAGCACCTGCCACTGGACCTGCTGCAGCGTGGCAAGTATCAGCCACGCCGGGATATGGACCCGCAGGCGCTCGAAGAGTTGGCGCAGTCGATCAAGGCACAGGGCGTGATGCAGCCGATCGTGGTTCGTCCGATTGGTGGCGGCCGCTTTGAAATCATCGCCGGTGAACGCCGCTGGCGCGCCAGTCAGCAGGCCGGGCAGGAAACCATTCCGGCGATGGTTCGCGACGTACCGGATGAAACCGCGATCGCCATAGCGCTGATCGAAAACATTCAGCGTGAAGATCTCAATCCGATCGAGGAAGCGGTCGCGTTGCAACGGTTGCAGCAGGAATTCCAGCTGACTCAGCAACAAGTCGCCGAGGCTGTGGGTAAGTCTCGCGTCACTGTGGCTAACCTGTTGCGACTTATTGCGCTGCCGGAAGTCATCAAGACCATGTTGTCCCACGGTGACCTGGAAATGGGTCATGCCCGTGCCTTGCTCGGTCTGCCGGACAATCAGCAGGTGGAGGGGGCGCGACATGTTGTCGCACGCGGCCTCACCGTGCGCCAAACCGAGGCACTGGTTCGCCAGTGGTTGAGTGGTAAACCGGAGCCTGTCGAAGCCAGCAAACCCGACCCGGATATCGCCCGCCTCGAACAGCGTCTGGCCGAGCGCCTAGGCTCTGCGGTGCAGATTCGCCACGGAAAGAAGGGAAAAGGGCAGTTGGTGATTGGTTACAACTCCCTCGATGAGCTTCAAGGTGTGCTCGCACACATCCGCTGAAACATTTCCTCATGTAGCGAGCAGTCGGAAATCACTACCTGACAGTTGAATAGGGGCAGAAGCGCCCCTATACTCTGCGCGCATTTTGTCGGCACAAATTATGCCAAGTTATTGAATTCTGGCAGCCGACCATTGGAGAGCAATCGTGATGGAAACCCGCAAGCCAAACCGCCTGCCGTTCCATCGCTTGGCGGTTTTTCCGGTGTTGATGGCTCAATTTGTCATTTT
>NZ_JBIUWM010000097.1:0-10878 GCF_044743445.1 Pseudomonas sp. NPDC087615
CAAGAATAAGACAAAAAAATAACTATACCATTGAAAATCAACTACATAAATATTATCTAAATATAACCATCAAACGCCGAACACAGGGTCAGGCGAACTTCACCGACGAACTTCAGGACGAAGGTGCCGTCCTGCTCGGCGAACTGGATTCTACCGGTACTCATTGAAGATTCCTGCTCAACACCAACAGGGCGATATCATCCGGCATCTCCCCTAGCGTGGCCAATCCAAACACTTGCCGCAGGCCATCCAGGCTGCCGCCCGCTGACTTCACCCGCTCAGGCAAAGCCGCTTCTTTTTCTTTGAGCGTAGGTTCTGGCAAAAGGTCCAGAATACCGTCAGACATCAGCGTCAGGCTGAACGTCGGCGGCAGCTCAAGTACGTGATCTTCGTAGGCGGCTTCATTGAAAAGCCCTACCGGCAGACCACGCCCTTCGAGGTAGCGAACACTGTCAGGCGTGTACAACACAGGCAAAGGCAGATGGCCGCCAATGCTATAGGTCAACAAACCGGTCTCCTCGTCGATGACTCCACCGACCATTGTGACGTGTTTACCCAGCTTACAACTGATCAGTCCCCGGTTGATATGACCAAGAACCTGCGAAGGCTTGAATTCCGGCAACGTGCCGTTGCGCTTGGACTCGAACAGCAAGCGCGTGGTCATGAACTTCAGCAGCACCGTCACAAACGCTGAAGAGGCGCCATGACCTGATACATCTGCCAAGTAAAACGCGACCCGGCGCTCGTCGACACGGAAATAGTCGACAAAATCACCGGACAGGTACAGCGACGGGATGATCTGGTGAGCAAACCTGAGCTCGTCAATGCTCCACGGGCTTTCCGGCAGCATGTTCATCTGCACCTGGCGACCGGCGTTCTGGTCTTCCTGGAGCAGACTCAGACTGGCCTCAAGCTCGCGATTGGCCTTTTCCAGCTTCTCGCGGTAGCGCTGATTTTCCAGCAGCAGACGCGCGCGATCCAGGGCCCGGCGCACGGAGTGCTCGAGCACGGCCAGATCTTCGAGAGGCTTGATCAGGTAATCCGCCGCACCGAGGCGCAGGGCCTCGACAGCGTCGTTCATCACGCCGGCACCGGACACCACGATCACCGGCGTTTGCGGCGATAGCTCGGTGACCTGACGGATAAGTTCGAGACCACCCATCTGCGGCATGCGCAGATCGCAGATGACCAGGTCGGGCGTGTCTTGCTCGAATACCTGAAGACCCTGTTGGCCGTTACTGGCCTGCAGGACGCTGAAACCACTGTCTTCCAAATAGGCCGCGAGACTCGCGCGCACTACTTCGTCATCATCGATTATCAGCAGCGTGGCACTGGTTTTTGGCATGTGGGCAAACGGCGCCAGAATTAGGTTGGCGTAGCGGGCGGGGCTACAGCCCTGCACTGACTACTGGATTCGCTTTCTAGCCTCTCTGCTGCACCGCTTTCGAGCGTTTGCTCTGCACACGGTTGCACCAGAGGTGCCCTTCTAAGGCGCAGACGGTACTCCCATCCGCGGGGTGTTTCAAGCATGTGCCGATGGTCGCTTGACGACTTTACTTGTCAAATCACAGAGAGTTATAAGAACAGCTCAAACCGTAACCCAATGGAAGGACGAAGCCATGAGTCAAACCGGTCGGGACTACAGCGAAAAGCGCGATTTTATCCGTATGCGGGTCGATGCCGATGTCGTGTTGATTCACGCAGGTGATCAGGTGTCAGCGGTATGCATCGACCTCTCCAGCAGCGGCATGCAGGTAGAGGCGCCGAGGCAATTTGCGGTCGGCGACCGATTGAGCGTGCGCATCGACTCCGAACATGCCGCGCTCAGCGGGCTTGAAGCCGAGACCGAAGTGGTCTGGGTCCGGGCACAGGATGGCGGTGGCCAAAAGCTCGGTTTGACTATTCTGCAGATGAAATAAGCGCAAACAAAAAAGGCGGCCCACAGGCCGCCCTCTTCATTTTATCGGTCGAGATTAAAAATCGTCGACGACCTTACCATCCTTCACCTTGAACTCGCGGTTCTGCAGGTAAGCGTTGCGAATGAAGGTGTACTTGTCGCCGCTGATCAGCTTCTCGCTCGACAGCAGGCTGGCACGGGTGTCGACGATGTTCAGGCCGAACACTGAATTACGCACCGGCACATCGTTGATGTAAGGGTAAGGACCGGTATAGCCGTCGACGTATTTCGCAGGCGCGTCACGCAGTGTGCTTGGACCGAGCAGCGGCAGCATCACGTACGGGCCACTGCCAACCCCCCAGTAGCCGAGCGTCTGGCCAAAATCTTCGTCGCTGCGGTTCAGCCCCATCTTGGTCCCGACATCGAAGAAGCCGAGCAACCCGAACGTGGTGTTGAAGATCAGGCGCGCAGTATCAACGCCCGCCGCTGCCGGTTTGCCCTGCAGAATGTTGTTCGCCAGGTTGGTCACGTCACCCACGTTGCGGAACATGTTGTGGATGCCATCTTCCAGAAATTGCGGCGTCACGAACTCATAGCCCTGCGCCAGAGGCTTCAGCGCGTAAGTATCGACGAAGTCGTTGAACTGGAAAATTGGACGGTTGACGCTTTCCCAAGGGTCTTCTTCCGTTGCAGCCTGAGTGGCGACCGGAGCCAGCAGCAGGCCGGCATATACACAAAGCTGAGCGAGCGGGTTGCTCCAGCGCATAGAAAAACTCCTTGGATTTATACTGGCGCGGGCTTCAAGGCCTAGGCGTTAAGAGCGCTAGTATAAGCGCAAAAGGTCTTTTGGGCAGTCTGCGAATGAAGTGACCTGTAGGACTATTCCTGCAACGGCTTTAACGCAGCTGTCATCCAACTGTCACCGGCAAGTCCTAGCCTTAACGCTATTTCAGGGACGTTGCCATGTCAGATGCTGAAACCTTGCCCCTCACCGCACCCGGCCTGACCGCCGTGCTGTTCGGCCTCAGCGGATGCCTGGTGGATTTCGGTGCCCGTGCCCGTCGACAGGCGGCCATCCTGCCAGAGCACGCCGAGGCCACCCCTGGAGCACTCGATAGCCTGCACCATTTGCAGCGCCAGCAGATTCCATGCGCGTGGCTGGATGAGCTGTCCCCTGCCCTGGCGCAATCGCTGTCAGCCGCCTTACCGAACTGGATCAAACCCGCGCAACATTCAGCAACAATCAATCCATGGCCAGCGCCCAACGCCTGCTGGCAAGCGCTCATGGATTTGAACGTCCACAGTCTGGACGGATGCGTACTGGTCAGCGGTGAGCCACGACTGTTGCAGGCCGGCCTGAATGCCGGGCTATGGACAATCGGCCTCGCCTCCTGCGGCTCGTTGTGCGGCCTGGCGCCGGGGGAATGGCAAGCCTTGAGCCAAAAAGAACGAGAACAACGGCGCGGCAAAGCGACCATGCAGTTATTCGGACTCGGCGTGCATTCAGTCATCGATCATCTGGGTGAGCTCGAAACCTGTCTGGCGGACATCAGCCTGCGTCGCCTCAAAGGCGAAAAGCCCTGATCGGGATCATGCAGGTTAGCCGAGAGTGGATTAATCTAAAGGCCAGCCATAGACCTTTGGCGCGCGGCTGCGGTCTATGCCAGTGCCTCTCGATAAAAGGAAACCAACATGCCCGCCCGCGAACTGCAAGAACAACTCAATACCCTGCGCGAGCAACTGGAGCAGAATCCACCGCTGTCTGAAGATGAGCGCGCTAACCTGCACGACCTTATGCAACAGATCGAAGCGGAACTTGAACTCGAAACCAAAACCCAGGATTCCAACATCGCCGACGGCGTGAATCTGGCGGTTGAACGCTTTGAACTCGAACACCCCGGGATCGCTGGCACGCTGCGCAACATCGTCAATGCGTTGGGCAGCATGGGGATCTGACGCCCCAAACGCAAAAAGCCCTGCCAGCAATGGCAGGGCTTTTTCGTTTTCGCGATTTGAAAGGCAGCCCGCTCTCACACTGGATCTTTATTGACGCACCAGCCGATGGTTCGGCAGTTGCACGCTTTCAGTGCTGCGATACGGGTTGATATCCAGCCCCCCGCGACGCACATACCGCGCAAATACCGTCAATTTCTCCGGTTTCAACAACCGCTGCAGATCGAGGAAAATCCGCTCCACGCATTGCTCATGGAAGTCCGAGTGCTGGCGGAAGCTGACGATGTATTCCAGCAGACTGGCATGATCCAGCGCCGAGCCACGGTACTCCACCACCACACTGCCCCAGTCTGGCTGACTGGTCACCGGGCAGTTGGATTTGAGCAGATGACTGTGCACGCTCTCTTCGACCATCCGCGATTCATCGCAACGCAGCAACTCCGGCTGCGGATGCTCGTAGTTGCTGACGCTGATATCCAGATCGTCGATGCACACACCCGGCAGCGCGACGACGCCTTCGGCTTCTACGTCTTTCAGGCTGCGAACCCGCACGCCCACCGGTTTGCCGGCAGCAGCGGACAGATCTTTGGCCAGCGTTGCTTCAAGCGTGGCCACATCAGCGAACGGCGTCTGGTTCAGCGAGTTCAGGTACAGCTTGAACGACTTGGACTCGATGATGTTTGGCGAATCCGCCGGGATACTGAACTCGCCGATCGCGACCACAGGCTTGCCCGACGGCAGCAGCCACGACAATTCGAAGCAATTCCAGAAATCCACACCTTTATAAGGCAGGGTATCGGCGGTCAGGCCCAGTTCGGCCCATTTCGCGGTGCGCGGAATCGGGAACAGCAAGGACGGCGTGTAAGTGGCGATATATTCGCTGGATTTGCCCAGTGGCGAGTGTTCGGCTGCGGGATGCATGGCGGAAACCTGACTGAAGAATCAGCGGATTCTACCAGCCTTTGCTTGCGCCTTTGAGTGCTTACTGACTGACAGTCAGTTTGCCGACCATCCCCGCCTGATAATGGCCGGGGATATTGCAGGCAAATTCCAGGCGGGTGGCTTTGCTGAAGGTCCAGGTCAACTCAGCGGTTTTGCCCGGTTCGACCAACACACTGTTCGGGTCATCATGCTTCATGCCATGGCTCATCGCACCGTGATCCATGCCCGCCATGTCGTGGGACATTTCTTTCATGCCGGTAGGCGTCAGCATGCCGCTTTGTTGCATCTGCAACATTTCCTGCTGGTGTTTGGCATGCATCGCCGCGTCGCCCAGGTTGAATTCGTGCAGCAACTGGCCTTTATTCACCAGCACAAAGCGAACGGTCTCACCGGCCTTGACCTGGATCGTCTTCGGGTCGAACGACAGGTCGGCCATCACCACTTCGATGCTGCGCGTGGCTTTGGCGGCAGGCGCGGGTTCGCCGAAGGCATAGGTGTGTGCCGACGCGGCCCACACTGGCGAGCTCAACGCTAGCAGACATGCGGTCAAAGCCAGGGGTTTGCGCAAAAACATGGTCGTACTCCAACAAGATAGGGTTCAGCCTGTGGGAAACTTTAGCCGGCCTGCGCTGGCATCTACCTGACAGGCAGATTACAACTTTGTCAGGTTAGCGCTTACCGAGATGTCCCACGGTATAAAGCTTTCGTTCCTACACACCGAATCAACCCGAGTCGCCCATGAAACTGTTGATCGTCGAAGACCAAGTAAAAACCGGCCAATACCTGCGCCAGGGCCTGACCGAGGCAGGGTTCAACACCGAACTGGTGGCCGACGGCAACAGCGGCCAGCAACTGGCCTTGAGCGGCGACTATGCGTTGCTGATCCTCGATGTCATGCTCCCGGGGCGTAACGGCTGGCAAATCCTGCAAGCGGTGCGCAGTGCGGGTCTCGACACGCCGGTGCTTTTTCTGACGGCCAAAGACGCCGTAGAAGACAGGGTTCACGGCCTCGAACTGGGGGCCGATGATTACCTGGTAAAGCCTTTCGCCTTTTCCGAGTTGCTGGCGAGAGTGCGCAGCCTGTTACGTCGCGGCAGCGCCACCGCACAGGAGACCAGCCTGCAACTGGCGGATCTGCGCCTGGACCTGATCCGCCGCCGGGTAGAGCGCAGCGGCCAACGCATTGACCTGACTGCCAAGGAATTCGCCCTGTTGGAAATGCTCCTGCGCCGTCAGGGCGAAGTGCTGCCAAAATCGTTGATCGCCTCGCAGGTCTGGGACATGAATTTCGACAGCGACACCAATGTCATCGAAGTCGCGATTCGCCGCTTACGCCTCAAGATCGACGACGAGTTCCCCAATAAACTGATCCACACCGTGCGCGGCATGGGCTACGTGCTTGAAGAGCGCTCAGCCTGATGCGCCGGTTGTCCTTGAGCTCACGTCTGGCCTTGCTGTTTGCTGCTTGTACCGCCGTGGTGTCGCTGTGTGCCGGGGTGCTGTTCAACCACGCCAGCGAGGCGCATTTCGTCGAACTCGATCAGCAATTGCTGGACGGCAAACTCATCGGCCTGCGCCGCGCCCTGCAAGATGTTCAACCCGGGCAACGCGAAGCGCGCCTGGCCGATGAACTGAGCCGCCAAGCCGATCTGTCCCTGCGCATCAATGGCAGTGACGGCCAACGCTGGTACGACAGTTCGACACAGATCCCCAAGCAATTACCGTCACACCTCGGGCTGTCGACGATCCGCAATGACGGCACTGACTATCGCGTACTCAACGCCCCGCTTTACCCAGACAAAACCGATTCACCGCAACTGACCCTGTTGCTGGACATCACTCATCACCAGCACTTCCTGCAACGCATGCAGCATTTGATCTGGCTGACCGTCGGACTCTCGGCGCTGGCCACTGCGCTACTGGGCGCCTGGGCCGCGCGCAGCGGCTTGCGCCCACTGCGGTACATGAGTGCGGTGGCCCGTGGGATATCGGCGCAATCGCTCAATGCCCGACTGCCGGAAGCGCAAATGCCGCCAGAGCTTGCGGAAATGGCCCACAGCTTCAACGCCATGCTCGGACGCCTCGACGACTCGTTTCAACGGCTCTCGGCGTTTTCCGCCGACATTGCCCATGAACTGCGCACGCCGCTTTCCAACCTGCTGACCCACACCCAGGTCACCCTCACCCGCCCACGGCCGATCGATGATTATCGCGAAGCGCTGCACAGCAACCTCGAAGAATTGCAATGGATGGCGCAACTGGTCAACGACATGCTGTATCTGGCCAAGGCTGACCACGGCTTGCTGGTGCCCAAGCGTCAACCGCTGGAACTGGCGGAAGAAGCGGATGCGTTGTTGGAGTTTTTTGCACCACTGGCAGAAGACGCCGGGGTGCAATTGAGCCGTGACGGGGATGCGCGAATCGAAGGTGACCGCAGCATGTTGCGCCGGGCGCTGTCGAATCTGCTGGATAACGCGCTGCGGTTTACGCCGGCCCAAGGCCATGTACGTCTGACCATACTTGATCAGACGAATGTTGTACGCGTGTCCGTCGAGAACAGTGGTGAAGGGGTTTCGGCAGAGCTGTTGCCACGCTTATTCGACCGGTTTTATCGGGCGGATCCGGCGCGGCAGGAAGGTAGCAGTGAGCATGCAGGGCTGGGGCTGGCGATTACTCAATCGATTGTCCGGGCGCATAGTGGGCAGATTCATTGCGAATCGGATCAGGGCTGGACGCGGTTTGTGATTGAGTTGCCGAAGTAGAGTTGAGGCCGATTGTTACGGCCCCTTCGCGAGCAAGCCCGCACACACTGGATATGCGTCGTACACAAATCCTCTGTGGGAGCGGGCTTGCGCGCGAAGGCGCTATAACAGCTTACGAATATCTCAGCGCATGAGCCGGCTCGATCTTCGCTGCCCGCCACGCCGGATACACCGTCGCCAGGAAGCTCAGGATGAACCCGGCGGAACAGATCAACAGCACATCCCCCGCCTGCAATTGCGACGGCAGATTGCTGACGAAATACACATCGGAACTGAAGATGTGCTGCCCAGTCACCCGCTCGACCCAGCCGACCATCTCACTGACGTTCAGCGCCGCGATAACGCCCAGCACGCCCCCCATCAAGGTGCCGACAATCCCGATCACCGTGCCCTGCACCATGAAGATTGCCATGATCTGCCGGGGCGTAGCGCCGATAGTACGCAGGATCGCGATGTCCGCGCCCTTGTCGTTCACCACCATGATCAGGGTTGCGATGATGTTGAACGCCGCCACCGCGACGATCATCAGCAACAGCAGGCCGATCATGGTTTTTTCCATTTTCATGGCGCTGAACAGACTGCCTTGGGTGTGGGTCCAGTCGTCAGCCTTGAAATCGGTGCCGAGGCCTGCGGCGATGTCCGCAGAGACCTTCGGCGCCGCGTACAAGTCTTTGACCGCCAGACGCACGCTCTGCACCTGATTCGGCTCCCAATGCTGCATGGTCGCCGCATCGGCGACATGGATCAGCCCCATGGAACCGTCCAGTTCAGCGCCAACCTTGAACACGCCAACCACGTTCAGGCGCTGCATGCGCGGAGTGATCCCCCCCGGTGCGGTGCTGACTTCCGGCACGATCAGGGTGATCTTGTCGCCAACATTCAAACGGAAACGGCGGGCGGTGATTTCGCCGATCACCACGCCAAACTCACCGGGTTTCAAGGCATCGAGGCGGCCCTGGACGATGTGCTGGGCAACAATCGACACCTTGCCTTCCTGAGCAGGATCGACGCCGCTGATCTGGATCGGCTGCATCAAGCCCTTGTAGGAGAGCATGCCTTCCATTTCCGTGAACGGCACGGCGGCGGTCACTTCAGGATTTTTCATCGCGGCGGCGGCTACGGGCCGCCAGTCGTCAATCGGCTTGACGCCAACGATGGTCGCGTGCGGCACCATACCGAGGATGCGCGAGCTCATTTCACGCTGAAAGCCGTTCATCACCGACAGCACAACGATCATCGCCAGCACGCCAAGGGCGAGGCCGATCATCGAGGTCATCGAAATGAACGAAACAAAGCGATTGCGGCGCTTGGCTCGGGTATAGCGTGCGCCGATAAAGATCGATAACGGTCTGAACATTCGCTGGGGCACCGTATAAAAATAAAAGACCCGACGCCTTTCAGACGTCGGGTTTGGGCCGAATCAGATGGGCGTCAGGCAACCTTCCTGCAAATGCAGGACGCGATCCATCTGGCGAGCCAGGTTCATGTCGTGAGTCACCACCAGAAACGCCGTGCGCATCGAAGTGCTGAGCTCCAGCATCAAATCCTGAATGCCTTGGGCGGTGTGGGAATCGAGGTTACCGGTCGGCTCATCGAGCATCACCAGGCCGGGATTGTTGACCAGGGCGCGGGCGATGGCCACACGCTGACGTTCACCACCGGACAGTTCGGCCGGCTTGTGCTCAAGACGATGACCGAGGCCGACGCGCTCCAGCAATGCCGTAGCGCGCTGACGGGCTTCCGGAATCGGCGTCTTGCCGATCAACAGCGGCATGCAGACGTTTTCCAGTGCGGTGAATTCCGGCAGCAGGTGGTGAAACTGGTAAACGAAACCCAGCGCACGGTTACGCAGCAGGCCGCGCTTCTTCTCGCTCAGCGCCGAGAGTTCTTCGCCATCGAGCCAGACGCTGCCCTGGGTTGGCGTGTCGAGGCCGCCCAACAGGTTGAGCAAAGTACTTTTGCCCGAACCCGAGGTGCCGACAATTGCGACACGCTCGCCCGGATGCAACTCCAGTTGCAGACCGGCCAGCACTTCTACCGACTCCGGGCCTTCCTCGTAGGATTTGCCCAGGTTGCGGCAGCTCAAGATTGCTTGTTCACTCATGCCCGACTCACTCATAACGTAGCGCCTCCGCCGGCTGGGTGCGCGCGGCACGCCAGGCTGGATACAGGGTGGCGAGGAAACTCAGGACCAACGCAGCGGCGCAGACCATGACCACATCCTGGCTCTGCACCTGCGACGGAAGATAATCAATGAAATACACGTCAGCATTAAGGAATTTGTGGCCGATCAGGCCTTCAAGGGCCGAAATCGCAGCACTGACGTTAAGCGCGGCCAGGATTCCGACCACCGCGCCAATGGCGGTGCCGACCACGCCGATCACCGTGCCTTGCACCATGAACGTGCGCATGATGGTGCCCGGTGTCGCGCCAAGAGTACGCAGAATGGCGATGTCGCCCTTCTTGTCGTTGACCACCATCACCAGCGTGGAAATGATGTTGAACGCCGCAACAGCGACAATCAGCAGCAACAGCAGCCCGATCATGGCCTTTTCCATACGGATCGCCTGATACAGATTGCCGTGGGTGCGCGTCCAGTCGCGAGCGTAGTAATGGTCTTCGCCAAGTTGCTGGGCGATGTTCCATGCCACGCGCGGCGCCTGGAACAGGTCGTCGAACTTCAGACGGATACCCTGCACCTGATCAGTCTTCCAGCGACGCATTTTCGCCAGATCCTGCAGGTTGGTGACGCCCAGAAAGCCGTCCAGCTCACCGGCGCCGACATGGAAAATGCCCACCACGGTGAAGCGCTTCATGCGCGGGAACATCCCGGCCGGGGTCACGCTGACCTCCGGCGCAACAAAGGTGACCTTGTCACCGATGCCCACGCCCAGCTTGGTCGCGGCCTTGTCGCCGATAACGATGCCAAAGCTGCCCGGCGTCAGGTCGTCGAGTTTGCCCTGCTTCATGAAGTTGTCGATGATCGACACGTTGCGCTCAAGCGCAGGGTCGATGGCATTGAGCAACACCTTGGAGACTTGACCGTTGTTGGTCAGCAGGCCCTGCATCTGGGTAAACGGCGCAACTGCCGCCACCTGCGGGTTCTGCTTGACCTTGGCGGCCAGGCTTTGCCAATCGTTGATCGGCTCAGTGGATTCGATGGTCGCGTGGGGCACCATGCCCAGCACGCGGGTGCGCATCTCATGATCGAAGCCATTCATCACCGAGAGCACGACGATCATCACGACCACGCCAAGGGCGAGCCCGATCATCGAAGTCTTGGTAATTAATGTCACAATTTTAGTGCGAGTATTTGGTATGTTT
>NZ_JBIUWM010000098.1:0-10757 GCF_044743445.1 Pseudomonas sp. NPDC087615
ACCTCCACTGCAGAAAGAGGTCGGCAATTATGCAGATTGCGAAAAATATTTCAACCTGCTTTTATGATTGTTTTGCCCAAGGAGCACCCGATGGACTATCGCCAGCTAGGCCGTACCGACCTGAACGTGAGTGCAATCTGCCTCGGCACCATGACCTGGGGCGAGCAAAACACTGAAGCTGAAGCCTTCGCCCAGATCGAACGGGCCAAGGAAGCCGGGATCAATTTCATCGACACCGCCGAGATGTACCCGGTGCCGCCGAAAGCCGACACCTACGCCACCACCGAGCGTTACATCGGCAATTACTTCAAAAGTCGCGGCGATCGTGCCGACTGGATCCTCGCCAGCAAAATCGCAGGCCCGGGCAACACCATCGACTATATCCGCGACAAAAACCTGCGCCACAACCGTCAGCACATCACCGCAGCGGTCGACGCTAGCCTCAAGCGCCTCCAGACCGATTACATCGATTTGTATCAATTGCACTGGCCAGAGCGCAGCACCAACTTTTTCGGACAACTGGGCTACAAACACAAGATCGAAGCCAACCTGACACCTCTGGAGGACACCCTCGAAGCACTCGACGAACAGGTAAAGGCTGGCAAAATTCGCCACATCGGCCTGTCCAACGAAACGCCCTGGGGCACCATGCGTTTCCTGGCGCTGGCCGAAGCCCGTGGCTGGCCGCGCGCGGTGTCGATCCAGAATCCTTACAACCTGCTCAACCGCAGCTTTGAAGTAGGCCTGGCGGAAATCGCCATCCGCGAACAGTGCGGCTTGCTCGCCTATTCGCCACTGGCGTTCGGCTTTTTGTCGGGCAAGTACGAAGGTGGTGCACGTCCGCCGAAAGGCCGTCTGAGCCTTTACAGCCGCTTCAGCCGCTATTTCAACGCGCAATCGGAGGCCGCGTGCACCCGTTATGTGGCGCTAGCCCGTGAACACGGTCTGGACCCGGCGCAGATGGCTTTGGCGTTCGTGACCCAGCAACCATTCGTCACCAGCAACATCATTGGTGCGACGACGCTTGAGCAACTGGACAGCAACATTGCCAGTTTTGATCTGAAGCTTTCGGATGACGTGCTGGAGGGGATTGAGGCGATTCATAAGGATCACCCCAACCCTGCACCGTGATCGGTAGATAAACCGCCTTCGCGAGCAAGCGTGCTCCCACAAGTGATCCCCTTACCTGTGGGAGCGCGCTTGCTCGCGAAGAGGCCCGCCAAGTCACCCTAAGTTCAAAGCGACCGCGCAATGATCTCCTTCATGATTTCATTGGTGCCGGCATAAATCCGCTGCACGCGCGCATCCGCCCACGCCCGGGCCACCGGGTATTCCCACATGAAGCCGTAACCGCCATGCAACTGCACGCACTCGTCGAGTACCTTGCATTGCAGGTCCGTGCCCCAGTACTTGGCCATCGCTGCCGTCGGCACGTCGAGTTTGCCTTGCAGATGCAGCTCCAGACACTTATCGACGAACACCCGTCCGATCTGAATCTCCGTGGCCATTTCCGCCAGTTTGAATCGAGTGTTCTGGAAGTCGGCAATCGCCTTGCCGAACGCCTTGCGATCACGGGTGTAATCGAGCGTCCATTGCAGCGCAGCTTCAGCTGAGGCCAGGCCACCGATCGCCACGGTCAGACGTTCCTGCGGTAGTTCCTGCATCAGATAAGCAAACCCTGCGCCGGCCTGACCCAGCAGGTTTTCTTTCGGCACACGCACGTCCTGAAAGAACAATTGCGACGTGTCCTGCGCCTTCATTCCGACCTTCTCCAGGCGCTTGCCCTTGTCGAAACCTGGCGTGTTCGCCTCGACCAGAAACAGGCTGGTGCCTTTGGCGCCGGCCTTCGGATCGGTCTTGGCGACAACGATAACCAGATCGGCAAGAAAGCCATTGGTGATGAATGTCTTGGAGCCGTTGATCACATACTCGTCACCGTCGAGCACGGCCGTGGTCTTGACCCCTTGCAGGTCGGAACCGGCGCCCGGCTCAGTCATAGCGATAGCCGTGACCATCTCACCCGACACCAGTTTCGGCAGGTACTTGTGCTTCAGCGCTTCGCTGCCGTAATGCAGGATATACGGCGCGACGATGTCCGAATGCAGTGAAAAACCGATCCCGGTCAGGCCCAACCTACCGACTTCTTCGATCACCACGGTGCTGTAAAGAAAGTCCGCCCCCAGCCCGCCGTATTCCTCAGGTAGATGCGAGCAGAGCATCCCAGCCTCCCCTGCCTTGTTCCACAGTTTGCGGTCGATATAGCCCTGTTTCTCCCACTGCGCATGAAACGGCACCGCCTCTTTTTCGAGGAATGTTCGTACGCTGTCGCGGAACAATTCGTGCTCGGAGCTGAACAAGGTTCTGGGAATCATGCGGCACCTTTCTTTGTTATTGGAGGGATACACCCTTCAGAGACTAAGCCTCCCCTCCGACACAGGACACTGGACACATCCGACAAAAAATAAGACGATCCAGCCGTCTGGTGACCACTTTCCCTTATAAAAACAAAACAAAAGTTGAATTATGTCTAAGCAAGTCTCCACGCCCTTACGGCGCGTCAGCATCCTGGCGATCGACCAGGTTTTCGCCTTCACCCTCATGCAAGCCAAGGATTTTTTCCATGTGGCCAGCCTGCGCTACGGCAAACAATTGGGCCACGGCCTGACACCGGCGTTTGAAACGCGCCTGGTCAGCCCTGATGGCCAACCGGTGAAAAGCTTTAGCAATGTCGTCATGCCGGTGGATGGCGGTCTCGAAAACACCGATATCATCATCCTCCCGGCGTTCTGGGACGATTTCGATACGCTGTGCAGCCGTTACCCACAAATCCTGCCTTGGTTGCGCGAACAACACGCCCGCGGCGCCGTGCTATGCGCCGAGGCCACGGGCGTGTTCTGGCTGGCCGAGGCGGGGCTGCTCAATGGCAAGGAAGCAACCACTTACTGGCGCTTCTTCAACGCCTTTGCCGAACGCTTCCCGCAGGTTCACCTCAATCAGGACAAGCACCTGACTGACGCCGACAATCTCTATTGCGCTGGCGGCACCACGTCGGCCTGCGATCTCTACATCTATCTGATCGAGCGCTTCTGTGGCGCCAACGTGGCGCAAGCTGTGGCCCGCGACATTCTTTACGAGGTGCAGCGTAACTACTCGCCAGGGCGCATCGGTTTCGGCGGGCAAAAGCTGCATCAGGACGTGATCATTCTGCAAATTCAACACTGGCTCGAAGAACACTTCGCCGACAAGTTCCGCTTCGAAGACGTGGCCCGCGAACACGGCATGAGCATCCGCAACTTCATGCGCCGCTTCCAGACTGCCACCGGTGACAAACCGCTGCATTACCTGCAACGGCTGCGCATCGAAACGGCCAAGGGTTTACTGTCGGGCAGCCGCAAGAGCATCAAGACCATCAGTTATGAAGTCGGCTATGACGATGCGAGCTTCTTTGCGCGGTTGTTCCGCCAGCACACCGAGCTGTCGCCGAACCAGTATCGGCAGCAGTTCCAGCAGGCTGCCTAACCCCCGAAGCATACAGAGATCCGCTGTGGGAGCGGGCTTGCTCGCGAAGGGGGATTGCTGTGAGTCCGAGAAGTCTTCAGCGCAAATAAAAAGGGCCTGCATTGGCAGGCCCTTTTTTAATTGCCGAAGCTGTTCAAGGCTTGTGCGCCCGGGACAGGAATTCGTGGGATTGCATTTCCAGAAGACGGCTCAGCGTGCGCTGGAACTCGAAATTCAGGCGTCCGCCGGTGTACAAGTCTTTCAACTCGACTTCGGCAGAAATGATCAGCTTCACGTTGCGGTCGTAGAACTCGTCGACCATGTTGATGAAACGTCGAGCGATGTCATCGGTGGTGACACTCATCTGCTCGACACCGCTGAGCAGCACGGCATGGAAGATCTTGCCCAGTTCGATGTAATCGTTCTGGCTACGCGGGCCGTCGCACAGTTCGCGGAAGTCGAACCAGGCCACGTCGTCACAGGTACGCAACGCGCGAATTTCACGATTTTCGATGATCAACACATCGTTCTCGACCGCAGCGGTGCATTCCGGCGTCAGTGCCTTGAAGCTTTTGCGCAGGCTTTCGTGAGCGGCTTCGTCGAGCGGATAGTGGAACAGTTCCGCTTGTTCGAGGTGACGCAGACGATAGTCGACGCCGCTGTCGACGTTGACGATCTCGGTGTTTTGCTTGATCAGCGCGATGGCTGGCAAGAAGCGCGCACGTTGCAGACCGTCCTTGTACAGGCCGTCCGGGACGATGTTTGAAGTCGCGACCAGGGTCACGCCATTCTTGAACAGCTCTTCCATCAGCGTGCCGAGGATCATGGCGTCAGTGATATCGGAGACAAAGAACTCATCGAAGCAGATGACCCGCGATTCAGTCGAAAAACGCTTGGCGATGATGGTCAGCGGGTTTTTCTCACCGCCGAGGGTCTTCATCTCTTCATGCACACGCTTCATGAAACGGTGGAAGTGAGTGCGGGTCTTTTCCTTGAACGGCAGCGCTTCGAAGAAAGTGTCGACCAGGTAAGTCTTGCCGCGACCCACGCCGCCCCAGAAGTACAGACCCTTGACCGGCGTCTGATCCTTTTTGCCAAACAGTTTGCTCAGCAGCCCCGGCTTGTTCTGATCGGCGGCGATCAGATCCTCGTACAGGCGCTGCAAATGACGCACAGCAGTTTCCTGCGCGGCGTCATGGAAGAAGTCCGGGCGTTTCAGATCAGCTTGGTATCGTTCTAGGGGCGTCATAATTCGTTAGCAAGGCAACAAAAACGGGCCGTCACTGTAGCGACGGCCCGTGGGAATGGCAATCAGCCCTTGATCGGGCCGAGCCGCTGATTATTCCTGAACAGGTGTCAAAGCGATGCGCAGGGCCTCGATAGCCGCATCCCGCGCTGCACTGTCAGCGAATGCAGGGCTGTCGCCAACGCACTCGCCTTCCAGCCACACGCTGAAGTTCAGGTCTTCGCTGCGCACATCCAGAGGCTGGCCAGATTGCAGTTGCTTGGTCACCTGCCCTGCGGTTTTGCCATCGGCGAAGTTGCGCGACAGCAGCAGTTGCTCACCATCGGCGGCCAGCAGACGGAAACGGAAGCTGCCGTCGTCTTCACGGAAGCTGACGAATCGTGCGGCTTTCGCCACTTTTTTCTTGGTGGCCGCTGCGACTTGAACCTGATTGACAAACGAACGCAGGCCGACGGCCTCACGCAGTTCGTTGAGGAACGGCGTGGCCACGGCACGGGCCTTTTTCGCGCCGAGCTGCAGGATGTCTTCGAGATCCGCCGGACGCTCGATCAGTTGGTGATAACGCTCGCGGGACTCGCCCAGTTCGTTGTCGAGCAACTGGAACAGACGATTCTTCGCCTCGCCCCAACCCAGACCACCGAGCAGTTCGCTGCGGAATTCTTCGGACTGCGCCGGGGTGGAGAACGCCTGGAACAGGGTGAACAGGTGCGAGTTGTCCGGATCTTTCGCCTCGCCCGGCGCACGGGAGTCGGTGACGATCCGCGAGATCGCGTCCTTCATCTCTTTGGCGCTGGAGAACAACGGGATGGTGTTGTCGTAGCTCTTCGACATCTTGCGCCCGTCGAGGCCTGGCAACGTTGCCACGCTTTCCTCGATCAGCGCTTCGGGCATGGTGAAAAACTCTTTGCCCTGACCAAACAAATGGTTGAATCGCTGACCAATGTCACGAGCCATTTCTACGTGCTGGATCTGGTCGCGACCGACCGGCACCTTGTGCGCGTTGAACATCAGGATGTCTGCTGCCATGAGCACCGGATAGCTGTAAAGGCCCATGGTGATACCGGCATCCGGGTCTTCACCGGTTTCAACGTTCTTGTCCACCGAAGCCTTGTAGGCATGGGCGCGGTTAAGCAGGCCCTTGGCGGCAACGCATGTCAGCAGCCAGGTCAGTTCGGGGATTTCCGGGATGTCGGACTGGCGGTAGAAGGTCACGCGGTCGACATCGAGGCCACCGGCCAGCCAGGTCGCGGCGATTTCCAGACGCGAGCGCTGGATGCGCAGCGGGTCATCGCATTTGATCAGGGCGTGGTAGTCGGCCAGGAAGTAGAACGAATCGGCATTGCTGTCGCGACTGGCAAGGATCGCCGGGCGGATGGCGCCGGCGTAGTTGCCCAGGTGCGGCGTGCCGGTGGTGGTGATGCCGGTGAGGATGCGGGTACGGTTCGTCATGGGTAATCGCTTGTCAGACTGCAATCAATTCGAGAGACGCGGCAGGATCAGATCCTTGAGATCGGTCAACTTGCCATGAAAAAAGTGTCCGCATTCTGCCACTTTCAGCAGCTCATGGGGGCGCTGGAGTTTGTCGGACCAGTCGTAAACCAGTTGCGGATCGATCACTTCGTCGGTTTCCGGCTGGATCACGGTCAACTCGCCCTGCTGGGGCAGTTGATCCTGATCGCCCAGACGCATCACCGCCGGCGCGACCATGAATAGGTGCTTGAGTTGCTCGCCCTGCGCTTCAAGACGCCCGCCGAGACTTGCTGCAACAAATCCGCCGAAGGAGAAACCGAACAGGGTCAGCGGCAGATCCGGGTGCTTTTCCCGTAGCCACGCCGCGACAGCCTGGGCGTCGTCGACTTCACCGGTGCCCATGTCGTGCGCGCCTTCGCTGGCGCCGACGCCGCGATAGTTGAAGCGCAGGGTGATCAGCCCGGCGTCGCGCGCGGTGCGCTGCAGGGTCGAGACGACCTTATTGAGCATGGTGCCGCCCTGCACCGGGTTAGGATGGCAGATCAGCGCGATACCGCGCGGCTGCTCGTTATCCAGATACAGAGACTCAAGTTGGCCGATTGGGCCATCAATCACTACGGGGGTTTCACGCATCAGCAAGGAAGGAACTCCGTGACCTCGAGTCGGGTCGACTCGTCTAGCAAATTGTCTGTGCCAATCTATTGCGAGTGAATCGCGGTATACAGCGCAGGTTCGAGCCGTTAACGTAAAGCAAAGCCGTTTATAGAGGAAGGACTCGTGGAACACTCGCTCTTAGTTTGGTTGTTACCGACTCTTGCCCTGGTTGTGGGTGTCGCCATTGGATTCCTGATCGCGCGCGTTGCGCCGAACGCCGCGCCGAGCCGTACGCAGCGTCAACTGGATGATATCCAGGAGCGTTTCGACAGTTATCAAAACGAGGTGGTCACCCACTTCAACAGCACCGCGATGCTGGTGAAGAAGCTGACCCAGAGCTATCAGGAAGTGCAGGATCATCTCGCCGAGGGTGCCAACCGTCTGGCCCTGGACGAGCAGACCCGCCAGCGCCTGATCGCTGCCCTGCACGCTGACGCTGCGCAGGCACCGCGCGAACGCCTGACGCCACCGCGCGATCAGGAGCCTCCACGCGACTACGCACCGAAGACCCCGAACTCGCCGGGCATGCTCGATGAGCAATATGGCCTGAAGAAATAATCAGCCTTCGCTGCAAACAAAAAGCCCCCGGACAACGCTGTTGTCCGGGGGCTTTTTTGTATCTGATGGTTCTGTGGTGCCGATTTGATCGCCATCGCGAGCAGGCCAGACAAAAAATGCCCGATCACCAGGACCGGGCATTGCTTCACTCAAGCCTTCACTTATGGATACTGCTGAACCGTACCCGGCTGTTGCTGCTGACCACCATACTGCTGACCCGGGATCGCCTTCAGGTTGACTTCAACCCGACGGTTCTGCGCGCGGCCGTTGACGTCGCCGTTGCTGGCAATCGGGTTATCCGGACCGGCGCCACGGGCAGACAGGTTGGCACCGCTGACACCTTGCGAGGTCAGATAGGTCGCCACGCTCTGCGCACGACGCTGGGACAGGTCCATGTTGTGCTGGCGGCTGCCGGTGCTGTCGGTGTAGCCGACGATTTCGATCTGGTTCTGGTTGAATTCTTTCAACGAGTTGGCCAGGTTGTTCAGCGGCTGATAGAAACTGGACGCGATGTTCGCCGAATCGGTGGCGAAGGTGATGTTGCCCGGCATGATCAGCTTGATCTGATCGCCCTGACGCTGCACCTCAACGCCAGTGTTGGCCATGCTGGCGCGTAGTTTCGCTTCCTGCTTGTCAGCGTAGTAACCGTAACCGGCCGCCGAAGCCCCCACTACCGCTGCACCGATCAAGGCGCCCTTGCCACGGTTGTTGTGGTCGATGGCGGCACCGGCCAATGCACCGGCAAGTGCCCCGAGACCACCATACTTGGCGGTTTTGCTCATGCCTTGGGAGCCACCGTCGGCCTGGCCCTGATTGTCATAGGGGTTAGGCGAAGCACAGCCGGACAGCAAGGCCACGGCCGTGGCGACAATAATCAAACGACGCTTGGTGAACATGAAGAGCTCCTACGTTTCTGCATTCTATGGTGCAGCGGCCGTTTGGCAATGAACCTCTGCGGGCGTTTGATCATGACTATGCGTAAAAATTCCGCCGCACACCCATTACAAATTATTTACGCCCGCACGAAAGGATTTTCACGCATTTCATCACCCAGACGCGTATCCGGACCATGCCCGGTAACGACCGTCGCGTCTTCATCCAGTGTGTAAAGCCGCTGCTTGATCGATCGCACGATGGTCGCCTGATCGCCGCCCCACAAATCCGTGCGCCCTACGCCGCGACGAAACAACGTGTCACCGGCAATTAACAGCTTAGCCTCGGAAAACCAAAAGCTCATGGAACCGGGTGTATGACCCGGCGTGTGCAACGCCACACCGCAGCCACAGGCGAGTTCTTCATCGTCACTCAGCCAGCGATCCGGTGAGGGTACCGGGGTGTAAGGCACGCCGAACATCTGGCATTGCATCTCCAGGTTGTCCCACAGGAACTGGTCTTCCTTGTGCAGATGCAGGGTCGCGCCGGTTTTTTCCTTCATCTGCCCGGAGGCGAGAAAGTGATCGAGATGCGCGTGGGTGTGGATGATGCTGACGACTTTCAGACCGTGGGCATCGAGACGCGCCATGATCAGATCCGGATTGCCGCCTGGGTCGACGACGATGGCCTTTTTGGTGATCGGGTCGCCGATGATCGTGCAGTTGCACTGGAGCGGGCCGACGGGGAAGGTTTCGCGGATGAGTGCTGGCGTGGCGGCGTGCATGGGAAATCCTGCAAAGTATTTGATTCTTCGCAGGATACGTTTGCCGACTTCAGTAATCCATGTGATCAGCCGACACATCAGTTCTGGATGCCACGCGTCAGCCAGTCAAAAAAATAGTGTCAATATGATGTCACTAGTAACGTTTTTGTTGCAAAATCATCTTCTGTAGCGGCCACATTCCAGGAAAGGCCGCAGCCCATCCAGGAAAATCCGCATGCCACGCCCGACTCAATCAACCGACAGTACCTCGTCTTCATTGACCTACAACAAAGCCGTCGACAGCTTGATTTCCGGCACCCAATGGGAAAGCACCAAGTGGTATGACAAAAGTGCGCCCACCGAACTGACCTATAGCTTCATCAATCCGGTTTCTTCGTATTTCGCGACCAGTTACAGCGCCGCCAACGAATACAATGCGGTTTTCTCCCTGACCGCCAATCAGCAGATCGCTGTCGTCAGCGCGCTTAATGCGTGGAGTTCGGTGGCGAAAATTACGTTCAGCCAGACCACCGACACCATCACCAACGTAGGCGATCTGCGCTTCGGCGGCTATTCACTGATGGGAAGCGGGACAATGGCCTGGGCCTACCTGCCCGGCAGCACCCCCAAGTCCGGCGACGTCTGGATCGGTCCCGAGACCAATCAGGCGGATCCGGGCAAAGGCTCATACGATTACCTGACCTTCGTTCACGAAATCGGTCACGCCATCGGCCTCAAGCATCCGTTCGCCACCAGCCTGACCAACAGCATCGTGCTGGATGCATCGCTGGACGATGTGCGCTTCACCGTGATGAGCTACAACGACAGCTATTCGTACCAGCCCACCACGCCCATGCTTCTGGATATCCTTGCGATTCAGAGTCTGTATGGCGCCAATACCGCGTGGCAGGCCGGTAACACCACCTATAGCTGGGCGAGCAATCAATCAGTTTTTGAGACCATCTGGGATGCTGGTGGCAACGACACCATCGATGCCACCAACCAGTTGAATGCCGTGCGCATCGACCTGAACGAGGGTGCCTTCAGTCAGATCGGCAAGGCCTTCCTCGATCTCAAGACCATGACAGCCTTCAACGAAGGCCTGGCCATCGCGTACGGCGCGAAGATCGAAAATGCCGTCGGCAGCGCCAATGACGACAGCCTGATCGGCAACGCCCTGGACAACATTCTCAACGGCCGGGCCGGAGCCGACACCATGATCGGTGGTACCGGCAACGACACCTACTTTGTCGACAATGTCGGCGATACCGTCATCGAGACCAGCACCCTGCCGACCGAAATCGACACTGTGCTCAGCTATATCGATTACACCCTTACCGCGAACGTCGAAAACCTCACGCTGATGGGCACCGCCAGCCTTTCGGGTACCGGTAATGCCTTGAACAACGTCATCACCGGCAACTGGGGGCAAAACACGCTGGACGGTGGCGCCGGTGCCGACATCTTGATCGGCGGCGGCGGCAATGACACGTATATCGTCGACAATGCTGGCGACGTCGTCGTTGAAAACAACGAAGTAGGTGGCGGTATAGACATCGTCCGGTCGTCTGTCAGCTACAGCCTGGGTGCAAACGTCGAGAACCTCGTGTTGACCGGCACGGCCAACATCAATGCCAACGGCAATACCCTGAACAACGTAATGACCGGTAACAGCGGCAATAACGTACTAAACGG
>NZ_JBIUWM010000099.1:0-9422 GCF_044743445.1 Pseudomonas sp. NPDC087615
AATGCAGTTTCACCCGGTCTGTACCCGTTGTCCCCATTTCGGCAATTGTCTGTCCGACCTTGACCTGCTGTCCCTCCCGAACCAACAGCCGACGGTTGTGACCGTAAGCACTTACGTAGGTTTCGCTGTGTTTGATGATGACTAATTCGCCGTAGCCCCTTAAGCCACTCCCGGCGTATACAACCGTCCCATCAGACGCAGCTAAAACAGGCTGTCCCAAATCCCCGGCGATATCAATTCCTTTATTCAAACTACCGTTTGAAGAGAATTTTCCAATCAAGATGCCATTAGATGGCCACCCCCAGCCGGTAGGGGCCGGACCCGCTGGAGGCAGTGGAGCGGGCGCTGACTTACTGGCGACGGACGGTACAGCGCCCGTAGAACCGGTGGTTGTAGTGGTTGTCGTGCCATTTGCCTGGCGCCGGATTACCGTGGTTTTACTCGACGATGAAGGCGAAGAACTGGAGTTGCTCACCACCGCCGTGGACGTTGAACCGGTGCGGCCATCAAAGCGAATTGTCTGACCTGGGTGGATCGTGTACGGCGTAGGAATATTGTTCCGAGCCGCGAGGGCTTTGTAGTCCCAGCCGTAGCGAAACGCGATGGAGAACAAGGTGTCCCCCTTTCGGACTACATACTGCCCAGTCGTCACTGTAGGACGCTGAGCGACCGCGTTGCGATCAACGACTCGAACATTGCTCGATTTGGTGCTGGAGCAACCCACTAGCAAGGTGCTCAAGACAAGGCCAGTCACCAGGCGCTGAAAGCTCGTGTTACCCATACGCTGCGCAATGACTGTGAGACTCACCCGCCGCTCCCTTTGTGGTGGCTGAAAAATTTGAAATGCCGGCTTTCGGCATGAAGTGCTGCCAGTATAACGGGCCGAATCAGCTTTACCTTTAATGTAGCGAAACGGCTTCGCGCACACGTTTGCAAGCTGACAACCTGCTGCGTTTAAACCCTTGCCGCCGAAGTAAGACCAAAGCGAACGAAAGGAATTCAGCGCCTTTGAATATATGCTCAGGCCAGAGGCCCATTGAGCAAAGGCACGAATCGCACAGCACCCAAAACGTGTCGGGAAAAGCCGTGCTCTTCTCGCACGATCAGCATCAGCTGCTGCACTTCGCCCGAGCCCACCGGAATCACCAGGCGTCCGCCCGGAGCCAACTGATCGAGCAACGCTTGCGGCACGTCGGTGGCCACGGCGGTGACGATGATGCCGTTGTACGGCGCCAGTGCCGGCCAGCCTTCCCAACCATCGCCCCAACGGAACACCACGTTGCGCAAGTTCAGTTCAACCAGACGTTCCTTGGCGCGATCCTGCAAAACCTTGATTCGCTCAACCGAGAACACCCGCTCCACCAGTTGCGACAACACGGCCGTCTGGTAACCGGAGCCGGTGCCAATCTCCAACACCTTGTCCAGCGGCCCGGCCTCCAGCAGCAGCTCGCTCATGCGCGCCACCATATAAGGCTGGGAGATGGTCTGGTTGTGGCCGATCGGCAGCGCGGTGTCTTCATAAGCGCGGTGCGCCAACGCTTCGTCCACGAACAGATGACGCGGCGTGCGCCGGATCACTTCCAGCACCTTAGCGTTGGACACACCCTCTTCGTACAAGCGCTGAATCAGACGCTCGCGCGTACGCTGGGAAGTCATGCCGATGCCGCTACGCATTCTGTCTTCGTGTTCACGAGCCATCAGCGCAGTCCCTCCAGCCAGCCGTCGAGCCCTCTGAAGGCATCGTTGAAGGTGCGATCAAGCTGCAACGGAGTAATCGAGACATAGCCCTGCATCACTGCATGGAAATCAGTCCCGGGGCCGCCGTCTTCAGCATCGCCGGCGGCGGCAATCCAGTAACCGGACTTGCCGCGCGGATCGACCACTTTCATTGGCGCCGCCGCCCGGGCGCGATGGCCGAGTCGGGTCAACTGAATGCCTCGAATATGATCAATCGGCAGATTGGGAATGTTCACGTTGAGCACCGTGCGCGGCGGCAGATCGAGCCCGGCGTGGGCCTCGACCAGCTTGCGCGCAAAGTAGGCCGCCGTAGGAAGATTATCCACCTGACGTGAGACCAGCGAAAAGGCGAACGAAGGGCGCTCGAGGAACCTGCCTTCAAGGGCTGCCGCCACTGTCCCGGAATACAACACGTCATCGCCGAGATTGGCGCCGAGGTTGATACCGGAAACCACCATATCCGGTTCGCGCTCCAGCAAACCATTGAGGCCCAGGTGCACGCAGTCGGTCGGTGTGCCATTGAGGCTGATGAAGCCATTGGCCAGGTATTGCGGATGCAATGGACGGTCGAGCGTCAGCGAACTGCTGGCGCCGCTTTTGTCCTGCTCCGGGGCGATAACCACGCATTCGGTGTAATCCGCCAGCGCAGCATAAAGCGCGGCGAGACCGGGTGCGGTTACCCCATCGTCGTTAGAAATCAGAATACGCATGGGCTGTCCGTCTGCCCCACCGGCACCAGATCAACGAGTTCGCGCACCAATACGGTGGCGAAGCATCCGGCCGGGAGGACGAATTCCAGTTGCAGAATGTCAGACTGGGGATAATGCCACGTCAACCCGCCAATGGGCAGTCGCAGGATGCGACGTTCGTGGCTCATGCCGGCGTGAATCAACCAATCACGCAGTTCTGCTTCACGGGCGGCAATCCCCTGTTCCAGATCATGGACAGCGCCAGCGGTCGGAGCGTCACCTTCGCCCCACTGCGGGCCGGTCGGATGCAGATCGAGAATCGCCAGACGCGGATCGCTGCACTCGGCTTCACCGGCCGGGAAAAAGCTGCGGCTATCGGTGAACGCCAACAGATCGCCGACCAGCGCGCGCTGCCAGGTGCCATCAGCGACCCGCGCCGCCAGCACCTGATTGAACAGAAAACTGCGCGCCGTCGACAGCAGGCGCGAACGCACATTTCGCTGCTCTGGCAAAGCCTTGCGCGCCGCCCATGCACGCGCATCGACGACGTTGCCACCGTCATGGCCGAAACGCTGGGCGCCGAAATAATTGGGGATACCCTGTTGGGCGATCAGTTGCAGGCGCTCTTCAATGGCCGCCTTGTCGCCAGCGAACTGGGTCAGACGCAGCGTGAAACCATTGGCCGAATGCGCACCACGTTGCAGCTTGCGCTTATGGCGGGTGGTCTTGAGGATCTTCAGCGTGTCGTTTTCCGCCGCCGACAGATCCGGGTCAGCCTTGCCCGGCAGTTGCACGCTGAACCACTGACGGGTCAGCGCCTGGCGATCCTTGAGCCCGGCGTAACTGACGGTGCGCAACGGGACGCCGGCAGCCTTGGCGATACGCCGTGCGGCCTCTTCAGTGTTCAGACCACGTTTTTCGACCCAGATCCACAGGTGTTCGCCATCGCCGCTGAACGGGATGTCGAGCACCTCATCGACCTGGAAGTCTTCCGCGATGGCTTTCAGTACCGCAGTGCCGAGGGGTTCGCCATAGGCCCGCGGGCCGAGCAATTGCAGTTCATTCATGCGCGCAGCAACAAGGCAACGGAGTGTACGGCGATGCCTTCTTCGCGACCGACAAAGCCAAGCTTTTCGGTGGTGGTAGCTTTCACGTTCACTTGATCCAACTCAACTTGAAGATCCGCAGCGATCAGCGCGCGCATCGATTCGATATGCGGGGCCATTTTCGGCGCCTGGGCGACGATGGTGTTGTCGACATTGCCGACTTTCCAGCCTTTGGCGTGGATCAGCCCGACCACATGACGCAGCAATGCGCGACTGTCGGCGCCCTTGAACTGCGGGTCGGTGTCCGGAAAGTGTTTGCCGATATCACCCAGCGCAGCTGCGCCGAGCAAGGCATCGCTCAAGGCGTGCAGCAGGACGTCACCGTCGGAATGAGCGAGCAGCCCGAAGCCGTGTGCAATCTGCACGCCGCCCAGAGTAATGAAATCGCCTTCAGCGAAACGGTGCACATCATAGCCGTGGCCAATACGCATAAAAAAACGCCCCGATTTTTGTCAGGGCGTGATTCTACCTGCATTAACCGCGCAGAGCGCGTGCGTGATGCTGCAAGTGGTCGTCTATGAAGCTTGAGATGAAGAAATAACTGTGGTCGTAGCCCGGTTGCAGGCGCAACGTCAGCGGATGGTTCGCTTGTTTTGCCGTTTGTTGCAGGGCTTCGGGTTTAAGCTGGGTGGCAAGGAAGTCATCCCGATCACCTTGATCAACCAGCAGCGGCAGCTTTTCGTTGGCTTCGGCGATCAGTGCGCAGGCATCCCATTCTTTCCACTTCGAACGGTCTTCACCCAAATAGCGCGAAAACGCCTTCTGCCCCCACGGGCAATCCATTGGGTTGTTGATCGGCGAGAACGCCGACACCGATTGATAACGCCCTGGATTGCGCAACGCACATACGAGCGCGCCGTGGCCTCCCATGGAGTGACCGCTGATGCTGCGCTTATCGGACGCCGGAAAATGCGCTTCAACCAGTGAAGGCAATTCCTGCACGACATAGTCATGCATCCGATAGTGCCGCGACCACGGTTCCTGCGTGGCATTGAGATAAAACCCGGCACCGAGGCCGAAGTCCCACGCGCCATCCGGATCGCCCGGTACATCCGGGCCACGGGGGCTGGTATCCGGCGCCACGATAATCAAGCCAAGCTCGGCAGCCATGCGCATGGCGCCGGCCTTGTGCATGAAGTTCTCATCGGTGCAGGTCAGGCCCGACAACCAGTACAGCACCGGCAGCTTGCCGCCCTGCTCGGCCTGCGGCGGCAGATACACGGCAAACACCATCTCACAGCCCAGCACGTCGGAGCGGTGGCGATAGCGCTTGTGCCAGCCACCGAAGCTTTTCTGACAGGAAATGTTTTCCAGACTCATGGGATTCTCCCAGCTGCAAGCGGCAAGCTCCGAGCCTTAAGAAAAGGCAAAAGCCCCCTTTACTTGCGGCTTGAAGCTTGTCGCTTGGGGCTGCTTTTAGAAATGAATGACGGTACGAATGCTCTTGCCTTCATGCATCAGGTCGAATGCCTTGTTGATATCTTCCAGGCCCATGGTGTGGGTGATGAACGTATCCAGCGGAATTTCACCGCTTTGGGCCATGTCAACGTAGCTTGGCAGCTCGGTGCGACCACGCACGCCACCGAACGCCGAACCGCGCCAGACGCGCCCGGTCACCAATTGGAATGGACGAGTGGAGATTTCCTGGCCAGCACCGGCCACGCCGATGATCACCGATTCCCCCCAACCCTTGTGGCAGCATTCAAGCGCTGCGCGCATCAATTGCACGTTGCCGATACATTCGAAAGAGAAGTCCACGCCACCGTCGGTCATGTCGACGATCACTTCCTGGATCGGACGATCGAAGTCTTTCGGGTTAACGCAATCGGTGGCGCCCAACTGCTTGGCGATCTCGAACTTGGCCGGGTTGATGTCGATGGCGATGATGCGTGCTGCCTTGGCTTTCACAGCACCGATGACCGCCGACAGCCCAATGCCGCCGAGACCGAAGATCGCTACGGTGTCACCCGGCTTGACCTTGGCGGTGTTGATCACGGCGCCGATACCGGTGGTGACGCCACAGCCCAGCAGGCAAACCTTCTCCAATGGCGCGTCCTTAGCGATCTTGGCCACGGAGATTTCCGGCAGCACGGTGTATTCGGAAAAGGTCGAAGTCCCCATGTAGTGGAAAATCGTTTCGCCTTTGTAGGAAAAGCGCGAAGTGCCGTCCGGCATCAAACCTTTGCCCTGGGTGGCACGAATCGCCTGACACAGGTTGGTCTTGCCCGACTTGCAGAATTTGCACTGGCCGCATTCCGGGGTGTACAGCGGGATCACATGATCGCCAACGGCAACGGAGGTCACACCTTCGCCGATCGCTTCAACGATCGCGCCGCCTTCGTGACCGAGGATCGATGGAAAGATGCCTTCCGGATCGGCACCGGACAGGGTGTAAGCGTCAGTGTGGCAAACACCGGAAGCCACCACGCGCAGCAACACTTCACCCGCCTTGGGCATGGCGACATCGACTTCTACGATTTCCAGCGGCTTCTTGGCCTCGAAGGCAACGGCGGCGCGCGACTTGATCATGCTGACTCTCCAGTGAATAAAAACGAGACACGCAGTGTAGTTCAGCGCCAACTGATGAATAATCAGGACAAAAGCAAAACATTATTGCCACACAGGGATAATCCCGATGACCGATAACCGCTGGGAAGGCATCGATGAATTCGTCGCCGTTGCCGAATGCAGCCAATTCACCGCCGCTGCCGAACGCCTTGGCGTTTCTTCCTCGCACATCAGTCGACAAATCGTACGACTGGAAGAGCGTTTACAGACACGTTTGCTTTACCGCAGCACTCGTCGAGTGGCACTGACCGAGGCTGGCCAAACCTTTCTGCAACACTGCCAACGCTTGCAGGACGGGCGAGAAGAAGCTTTGCGCGCGGTCGGCGATCTGACCAGTGAACCCAAAGGCATGCTGCGCATGACCTGTGCTGTGGCGTACGGCGAACGCTTTATCGTGCCGCTGGTGACGAGATTCATGGGGCATTACCCACAACTGCGCGTCGACATCGAACTGAGCAATCGCCAACTCGATCTGGTGCATGAGGGCTTGGATCTGGCGATTCGTCTGGGCCGGTTGCAGGACTCGCGACTGGTCGCTGCTCGCTTGGCGCCACGGCGCATGTATCTGTGTGCGTCGCCGTCCTACCTGGAAAGGTATGGCCGCCCACACAGTTTGTCGGAACTGAGCCGGCACAATTGCCTGATCGGCAGCTCGGATATCTGGCAACTGGAACAGAACGGTCGGGAATTTTCCCAACGGGTACAGGGAAACTGGCGCTGCAACAGCGGGCAAGCGGTGCTGGATGCGGCGCTGCAAGGGGTCGGTCTGTGTCAATTACCGGACTATTACGTGCTGGAGCATCTGCACAGCGGGGCTTTGATTTCATTGCTGGAGGCCCATCAACCGCCGAATACCGCGGTGTGGGCGCTGTATCCGCAGCAGCGGCACCTATCGCCGAAAGTGCGCAAACTGGTGGATTTCTTGAAGGAGGGGCTGGCCGAGCGGCCTGAGTATCGCAGCTGAGGGACGGGTTGTTTATGCGGCCGCCTTCGCGAGCAGCCAGGCTCCACAGGATTCAGCGGCGATTGGCCCAACGCTGACGCAGCCATTCCAGATCTTCCGGCCGGGTAACTTTGAGGTTATCCGCACGCCCCTCGATCAGACGCGGCGCCAGACCAGCCCACTCCATCGCCGAGGCCTCATCGGTAATCACTGCATCAGCGACCAGACTGTCCGCCAACGCCCGGTGCAGCGCACCAAGCCGAAACATCTGTGGCGTATAGGCCTGCCAGATCACACTGCGATCAACGGTTTCGACAACACGACCATGCTTGTCGACCCGTTTGAGCGTGTCGCGCGCAGGCACCGCCAGCAAACCACCCACCGGGTCAGCGGCCAGTTCGGCAAGCAACTTGTCGAGGTCATCACGGCTCAGGTTAGGCCGTGCCGCATCGTGCACCAGCACCCAATCGTCATCGTCGGCACCCTGCGCATTCAGATGCAGCAAGGCATTGAGCACTGAGCCCGAACGCTCGGCCCCGCCATCTACCCGCTGAATACGCGGATCGTTGACGCAAGCAAGGTTCGGCCAATAAGGATCATCAACAGCAAGACTGACCACCAACCCCATGAGGCTCGGGTGATCAAGGAAACAGCCGAGGCTGTGTTCGAGAATTGTGCGCCCGTCCAGTTGCAGGTATTGCTTGGGACGGTCCGCGGCCATTCGGGCACCCACGCCCGCGGCAGGAATCACGGCCCAGAAGGCCGGCAGGGAATCGCTCATTGGGCCAACTGATAAAGGGTTTCGCCGTCCTTGACCATGCCCAGTTCATGGCGAGCTCGTTCCTCAACGGTCTCCATGCCTTTTTTCAGCTCACTGACCTCAGCGTCCATCACCCGGTTGCGCTCCAGCAGGCCTTCGTTCTCGGCGTGCTGATCAGCAATCTGCTGATTCAGTTCGGCGACCTGCGCCAGACTGCCATCGCCCACCCACAGACGGTACTGCAGACCGGCCAGTAGCAAGAGCAACACTAGAAACAACCAGTAGGGACTGCGCATCGAATATCAGGTATCCAGTGAAAAAAGACAGCCATGCAAAATTTGAAACGTCTGATAGCACGAAGCCTGGAAGAACCAGGCTTGTGCTTTCAAGGCATCAGATTAGTGGCAAATCCATCGCTGTCACGACTTTTCCGACACAATCCGGTGTCCTTCTATCAGTTTTCGCTTAACCGCGGAATTCGCTACGACCGTTGTACTTGGCTTTGCCATTCAACTGCTCTTCGATACGCAGCAGTTGGTTGTACTTGGAAACGCGGTCGGAACGGCACAGCGAACCGGTCTTGATCTGGCCAGCCGAGGTGCCCACAGCCAGGTCGGCAATGGTCGAATCTTCGGTTTCGCCCGAGCGGTGCGAGATCACGGCGGTGTAACCGGCAGCCTTGGCCATCTGGATGGCTTCCAGGGTTTCGGTCAGCGTGCCGATCTGGTTGAACTTGATCAGGATCGAGTTGGCGATCTTTTTATCGATGCCTTCTTTCAGGATCTTGGTATTGGTCACAAACAGGTCGTCGCCAACCAGTTGAACCTTCTCGCCGATCTTGTCGGTGAGGATCTTCCAGCCAGCCCAGTCGGACTCGTCCAGACCGTCTTCGATCGAGATGATCGGGTAACGTTCGCTCAGACCTTTGAGGTAGTCGGCGAAACCTTCCGCGGTGAACACCTGACCTTCGCCGGACAGGTTGTACTTGCCGTCTTCGTAGAATTCGCTGGCCGCGCAGTCCAGTGCCAGGGTCACGTCGGTGCCCAGCTTGTAACCGGCGTTGGCCACCGCTTCGGAGATCACTTTCAAAGCGTCTTCATTGGACGCCAGGTTCGGTGCGAAACCGCCTTCGTCGCCAACAGCGGTGCTCAGGCCACGGGCCTTCAGCACAGCTTTGAGGTGATGGAAAATCTCTGTGCCCATGCGCAGACCTTCCGAGAAAGACTTGGCGCCAACTGGCTGAACCATGAATTCCTGGATGTCGACGTTGTTATCGGCGTGCTCGCCGCCGTTGATGATGTTCATCATCGGCACTGGCATCGAGTACACACCCGGAGTGCCGTTCAGGTTAGCGATGTGAGCGTACAGCGGCAGATCCTGATCCTGTGCAGCAGCCTTGGCCGCAGCCAGGGACACGGCGAGGATGGCGTTGGCGCCCAGGGTCGCTTTGTTTTCGGTACCGTCGAGCTTGATCATCGCGTGATCCAGGGCTTTCTGGTCGCTTGGGTCGGTGCCCAGCAGCAGATCGCGGATCGGACCGTTGATGTTGGCTACCGCTTTGAGCACGCCCTTGCCCAGGTAACGGGTCTTGTCGCCATCACGCCGCTCGGGCGCTTCTC
>NZ_JBIUWM010000099.1:9432-10497 GCF_044743445.1 Pseudomonas sp. NPDC087615
CCGCCAGACCCAGCACCGCATGGCCCGCAGCCGCTGCCGATGAAGCCCTGGTCGAGAAGCACGTCCGCTTCCACGGTGGGATTGCCACGGGAGTCGAGAACTTCACGACCTTTGATGTCGACGATTTTTGCCATTGTTGTAAACACTCCAAAGTTGACGAAAACGACGCAGCTAGAGGAAATCTTTTTACCGTCGGCAAGGGGTGTGCAGCGGGCAGTCTTGCAGACGATAACGCTCATGCCTGAGGGCATGAGCGACAAATCGTGCGGTACTTTACCGGAGAATTGAGGTTTACGCGGTTTCTACCGTCGGAAAACTCTTCACCAGTTCGTCCAAAGCTTTGAGCTGGGCCAGGAATGGCTCCAGTTTGTCCAGACGCAAGGCGCAAGGGCCATCGCATTTGGCGTTGTCCGGGTCCGGGTGGGCCTCAAGGAACAGACCCGCCAAGCCCTGGCTCATGCCTGCCTTGGCCAGATCCAGAACCTGTGCGCGGCGACCGCCGGCGGAGTCGGAACGACCGCCAGGCATTTGCAGCGAGTGAGTCACGTCGAAGAACACCGGGTACTCGAACTGCTTCATGATGCCGAAGCCGAGCATGTCGACCACGAGGTTGTTGTAGCCGAAGCTCGAACCACGCTCGCAGAGGATCAATTGATCGTTACCCGCTTCCACGCACTTGTTCAGGATGTGTTTCATTTCCTGAGGGGCGAGGAACTGGGCTTTCTTGATGTTGATCACGGCATTGGTCTTGGCCATCGCAACGACCAGATCGGTCTGGCGCGACAGGAAGGCCGGCAACTGGATGATGTCGCAGACTTCAGCAACGACCTGAGCTTGATCAGGCTCATGGACGTCGGTGATGATCGGCACGCCAAAGGCTTGTTTGATGTCCTGGAAGATGCGCATGCCCTCTTCCAGGCCAGGACCGCGATAAGAGGCCACAGAAGAACGGTTCGCCTTGTCGAAGCTGGCCTTGAACACGTAAGGGATGCCGATTTTTTATTTAACCTTATAGTACTCTTCTGAAATCTTGTTTGAATTGTCTATGTTTTATTGCTTTTTATT
>NZ_JBIUWM010000100.1:0-9274 GCF_044743445.1 Pseudomonas sp. NPDC087615
GCCGGTAACCGACATGTACGCTGGTGTTGCCATGGGGTGCTCTCCTTGCGGATAAATTTAAGGTGCCCGGGAGGCGAAATCGCCCGGTGGGTGCCGAAGATATATCAAGTAGCGTGCCAGGTTTTGCGAAGTGCCCGGGAACCGGGGGTGAAGCTGCACCTGGTCGGGTTTTTGACTGTTTTTCGTGCGGATTTGAGGTCTGAAGTGCGCAACTTCTTGCGCAGTACTGCGCAAGAAGTTGCGCACTCGTCTGTACAGAACGAATCACGTGGGCTGTAGGGATGTGTCCACACGGTTATCCACATTTGAGTGCGCAAGAAGTTGCGCACAATGGCGTGTGGCCACTATTGGTGGGGGTTGCTAAAAAATGGCCAATCCAACATCCATTTTTGCCATTACGTCACTGGTGCGTCGCCTTGGGATTGTCAGACAGTCGCATTCAAGCGCCTTGCGATAAGCACCTGTGCAAGGCTTGAGGGTGAAAAAGCGTCTTATAAATGAAACAGCGCCCTCGGCTATACTCCCCGCATTTCGACTTAGGCACGAGGACTCACTGTGAAGAACTGGACGTTGCGCCAACGCATTTTGGCGAGCTTTGCGGTGATTATCGCCATCATGTTGCTGATGGTCGTCGTCTCGTATTCACGGCTTTTGAAGATTGAGGTTGGCGAGCAGAGCGTGCGTGATGACGCAGTGCCGGGTGTGTATTTCAGCTCGATGATTCGCAGTGCCTGGGTAGACAGTTACCTGCAAACCCAGGAATTGCTGGGCCTTAAAAAAGGCTTGGGAATCAGTTCCGAGGACGCCGCAGACTTCAAGGCCTTCGAAGCACGGCTCGAAGAGCAGGTGGGCAACTATCAAAACACCATCACTACCGAGCAGGACAAAGCCGAGTTCAGTTTGTTCAAGCAGGACATCCTGAACTACAACAAGATTCAGGCTCAGGTGCTCGATCTGCACCAGCGCAATCTCGATGATGACGCGACGAAGTTGTTCAACGAACAACTGACGCCAGCGTGGATGGCTGGTCGCATGAAACTCAACGACATCATTCGCGAGAACAAGTCGGTGGCCGATCAGGCCTTGGACAACATTGACAGCGCAGTGGAAGCGGCCAAGATCAGCATGTTCATCTCGTTGCTGGTGGCCATTCTGGCGGCCGGCGCCTGCGGCCTGCTGCTGATGCGGGCGATCATGGCACCGATGAACCGCATCGTGGAAATCCTCGAAATCATGCGTACCGGCGACTTGAGCAGCCGCCTGGACCTTGCCCGCAAAGACGAGTTCGGCGCGGTGGAAACCGGCTTCAACGACATGATGGCTGAGCTGACCTCGCTGGTGTCGCAAGCGCAGCGTTCATCGGTGCAGGTAACCACTTCGGTGACCGAAATCGCCGCCACTTCCAAGCAACAGCAAGCCACCGCCACCGAAACCGCCGCCACCACCACCGAAATTGGCGCGACCTCGCGGGAAATTGCGGCGACGTCCCGCGATCTGGTACGCACCATGACCGAAGTGTCCACCGCCGCCGATCAGGCCTCGGTGCTCGCCGGCTCCGGCCAGCAGGGCTTGGCGCGCATGGAAGACACCATGCATTCGGTGATGGGCGCAGCCGATCTGGTCAACGCCAAACTGGCGATCCTCAACGAGAAGGCCGGCAACATCAATCAGGTGGTGGTGACCATCGTCAAGGTCGCCGACCAGACCAACCTGCTGTCGCTGAACGCGGCGATCGAAGCCGAGAAGGCCGGTGAATACGGCCGTGGTTTTGCCGTGGTTGCCACTGAAGTGCGGCGTCTGGCGGATCAGACGGCGGTCGCCACTTACGACATTGAACAAATGGTGCGCGAGATCCAGTCGGCGGTGTCGGCGGGCGTGATGGGCATGGACAAGTTCTCCGAAGAAGTGCGTCGTGGCATGTCCGAGGTGCAGCAAGTCGGCGAGCAACTGTCGCAGATCATCCATCAAGTGCAGGCGCTGGCGCCGCGGGTGTTGATGGTCAACGAAGGCATGCAGGCCCAGGCCACGGGCGCCGAGCAGATCAATCACGCGCTGGTGCAGTTGGGCGATGCCAGCAGCCAGACCGTCGAATCGCTGCGTCAGGCCAGTTTCGCCATCGATGAACTGAGCCAGGTGGCCGTCGGGCTGCGTAGTGGCGTTTCGCGATTCAAAGTCTGATGAGCGAAATCATCGCCAAACGCAGCGTCGCGCCGGTGACGAAGCAGGCGTTGTTCCTGCTGTTTCGCATTGGCAATGAGCGGTACGCCTTGCGTGCCACCGAAGTGGCGGAAGTGCTGCCGCGCTTGCCGTTGAAACCGATTGCCCGGGCGCCACAGTGGGTCGCCGGGGTGTTCGCGTATCGCGGCGCGGTGGTGCCAGTGATTGATCTCAGCGCGCTGACTTTTGGTCAACCCGCCGAGGCACGCACCAGTACGCGGTTGGTGTTGGTTCACTATCGCCGGGACGCGTCGCAGCCGGCGCAGTGGCTTGGGCTGATTCTCGAGCAGGCGACAGACACGCTGCGCTGTTATCCAGAGGATTTTCAACCCTACGGCCTCGACAATCGCGAGGCGCCGTACCTCGGCCCGGTGCGCGAAGATGCGCAGGGGCTGGTGCAATGGGTGCGGGTCAGTGACTTGCTCGATGATGGCGTGCGCGCCTTGCTGTTCCCCAATCCGCCGCTGGACCCGATGCAGCTTGAGGCGCAGTCATGAGCAGCGACCAGCGCTTTTTCGACTTCCTCAAAGAACGCATCGGCCTTGATGTCACCTCCGTGGGGCCGGCGATCATCGAGCGAGCCGTACGCCAGCGCACCACGCTTTCACAAGCGGTGAACGCCGACGCCTATTGGCAACTGCTGCAAGGTTCGCGCGATGAACAGCAGGCGCTGATCGAAGCGGTGATCGTCCCCGAAACCTGGTTTTTCCGTTACCCGGAGTCGTTCGCCACCCTCGGTAAACTGGCGCGCAATCGTCTTGGCGAACTGAACAACATGCGCGCGCTGCGCATCCTCAGTCTGCCGTGTTCCACCGGCGAAGAGCCTTATTCGATTGCCATGGCCTTGCTTGACGCCGGGCTCAGGCCGCATCAGTTCAAGGTCGATGGCATGGACGTCAGCCCGATCTCGGTGGAAAAGGCGCGGCGCGCGTTGTATGGCAAGAACTCGTTTCGTGGCCAGGATCTGGACTACCGCGAGCGGCATTTCACGCCTGAGCAGGACGGCCATCGGGTCAACGAAAACGTGCGCGAGCAAGTGCGTTTGCAGGTCGGCAATGTGCTCGATCCGGCGCTGTTGGCCAGTGAGCCAGCCTTCGATTTCGTGTTCTGCCGCAACCTGCTGATCTACTTCGATCAGCCGACTCAGAAGCAAGTCTTCGAAGTGCTCAAGCGCCTGACTCATGTCGATGGCGTGCTCTTTATCGGCCCGGCGGAGGGCAGTCTGCTTGGACGGTTAGGCATGCGTTCGATCGGTATTCCCCAGTCGTTTGCGTTCAGCCGCCACAGTGAGCCGGCGCCGGAACCGTTGCCGATCCCCAAGCCCATTCCGTTGCCCGTCAGTCAGCCGCTGCGAACCACACCACCCACACCGCCCGTGCGCAACCGGCCGTTTACCGCCGTGACGGCACTGCCGATTACCCGCAAAAGCGCCAACCCGGACGCCGCGACGTTGCTCGCCCACATTGCCGCCCTGGCCAACGAAGGCAAAAGCGCCGAAGCCCGTGCCGCGTGCGAGCAGTATTTGCGTAGCCACGAACCGGTGGCGCAAGTCTTCTACTGGCTGGGCCTGCTCAGCGATGTCGCAGGCAGTGCCCTTGAAGCCCAGGGTTTTTACCGCAAGGCGTTGTACCTCGAACCGCAACATCCCGAAGCGTTGATGCACCTGGCCGCGTTGCTGCAAGCCCAAGGTGACAGCGCCGGTGCCAGACGATTACAGGAGCGCGCCGCCCGCAGCGCACGCACCGCCGACAGTGAGCGTAAACGATGATCCCGTCCGACACCTTGAACGTCACACATGAAGATGCCCGGGCCATCGACGATTGCTGGAACCGCATCGGCATTCACGGCGACAAGTCCTGTGCGCTGCTGGAAGAACACATCCATTGCCGCAATTGCTCGGTGTATTCCGCCGCCGCCACGCGCCTGCTCGACCGCTATGCGTTGCAGCAGGACGAGCGTGACCCGGTGGCTACAGCGGTCGAAACCGATTTGAAAACCCGTTCTCTGCTGATGTTTCGTATTGGCGAAGAATGGCTGGGGCTGGCGACGCGCAGCCTCGTAGAGGTGGCGCCGATGCAGGCGATTCACTCGCTGCCACATCAACGCTCGCGGGCCTTGCTTGGCGTGGCCAATGTGCGCGGCGCGCTGGTGGCGTGTCTGTCGCTGGTTGAGTTGCTGGATCTGGATGGCAATGTTGCACCGGCTAATGGCGGGCGAGTCATGCCGCGTATGCTGATCATCGCTGCCCATGGTGGACCGGTGGTGGTGCCGGTGGATGAAGTTGATGGCATCCATGCGATTGACGAGCACATTCTCGATGCCGCATCGCGATCCGGCGCTCAGGCGAGTGCCAAGTACACCCGGGGTGTTCTGCCATTTCGGGGGCGCAGCCTGCGTTGGCTGGATGAAGAACAGCTGCTGTCCGCCGTGACCCGGAGCCTCGCATGACCCCCGAGCAAATGCGTGACGCCTCATTGCTGGAGCTGTTCAGCCTTGAAGCTGAGGCCCAGACCCAAGTCCTGAGCGCGGGGCTTTTGGCACTGGAGCGCAACCCGACCCAGGCCGATCAACTGGAATCGTGCATGCGCGCGGCGCACTCGCTCAAAGGCGCGGCGCGGATCGTCGGTATCGACAGCGGCGTCAGCGTTGCGCATGTGATGGAGGATTGTCTGGTCAGTGCGCAGGAAGGGCGGTTGTTGCTGCGCCCGGAGCACATCGACGCGTTGTTGCAGGGCACCGATTTGCTGATGCGCGTCGCCGTGCCGGCCAGCGCGCCGCAACCGGCAGACATTGAAGCTTACGTCGCACTGATGGCGCGCCTGCTCGATCCGTCAGCCCCGCCAGCTTCGGTCGCTGCGCCGCTGATGGCCGAGTTGCAGCTTGAAGCGCCGCCAGCGGTTCAGCCGACGCCGGTGCCTGCTATAGAAGCTTCTGTTGAGTCGCCCGAGCCGACACCGAACAAGAGCAAACGCACCACCGAAGGTGGCGAGCGCGTGTTGCGCGTCACCGCCGAACGTCTGAACAGCCTGCTCGATCTGTCGAGTAAATCGCTGGTGGAAACCCAGCGACTCAAGCCGCATCTGGCGACCATGCAGCGCCTCAAGCGCATGCAGAACAACGGTCTGCGCGCATTGGAAAACCTCAACGTCCACCTCAAGGAACATGCGCTGAGCCTTGAAGCTCTGGAAGCGTTGGAAGATGCGCGGCGTTTGCTCGCCGAATCCCAGCAAATGCTGATCGAGAAAAATGCCGAACTCGATGAATTCGCCTGGCAGGCCAGCCAGCGCGCGCAAGTGCTCTACGACACTGCATTGGCCTGCCGCATGCGGCCCTTCGCAGACGTGCTCAGCGGTCAGGTGCGCATGGTGCGTGATCTGGGCCGCACTCTCGGCAAGCAGGTGCGACTGGAGATCGAAGGTGAGAAAACCCAGGTTGATCGCGATGTGCTGGAGAAGCTCGAAGCCCCGCTTACCCATTTGCTGCGCAACGCGGTCGATCACGGCATCGAAACGCCGGAGCAACGTTTGCTCCAGGGCAAACCCGCCGAAGGCCTGATCCGCCTGCGCGCCTCGCATCAAGCGGGATTGCTGGTGCTGGAATTGAGCGATGACGGTAACGGCGTCGATCTGGAAAAGGTTCGGCGTAGCATTGTCGAGCGCCAGTTGTCCTCCGCCGAAACAGCGGCGCAGTTGAGCGAAGAGGAGTTGCTGACCTTCCTGTTCCTGCCTGGTTTCAGCCTGCGCGATACGGTCACTGAAGTGTCTGGCCGTGGCGTCGGCCTTGATGCCGTTCAGCACATGGTCCGTCAGTTGCGTGGCGCGGTGGTGCTGGAACAGACGGCGGGCGAGGGCAGTCGCTTCCATCTTGAAGTGCCGTTGACCTTGTCAGTGGTGCGCAGTCTGGTGGTGGAAGTCGGCGAAGAGGCCTACGCCTTTCCGCTGGCCCACATTGAGCGCATGTGCGATCTGGCCCCCGAAGACATCGTGCAGGTCGAAGGTCGCCAGCATTTCTGGCACGAGGATCAGCATGTCGGGCTGGTGGCTGCCAGCCAGTTGTTGCAGCGCCCGGCCAGTCAGAGCAGCGGTGAGGCCCTGAAAGTCGTGGTGATCCGCGAGCGCGATGCGATCTATGGAGTGGCTGTCGAGCGCTTCATTGGCGAGCGCACGTTGGTGGTATTGCCACTGGACGAGCGTCTGGGCAAAGTGCAGGACATTTCCGCCGGCGCCTTGCTCGATGACGGCTCAGTGGTGCTGATTGTCGACGTCGAAGACATGCTGCGTTCGGTGGACAAACTGCTCAATACCGGGCGCCTTGAGCGCATCGCCCGCCACGGCAATCAAGCCGTGGAAGCGGCGCGCAAACGAGTGCTGGTGGTCGACGACTCGCTGACGGTGCGCGAGCTACAGCGCAAACTGCTGCTCAACCGTGGCTACGACGTCGCTGTGGCGGTGGACGGCATGGACGGTTGGAACGCGTTGCGTTCGGAGGACTTCGATTTGCTGATCACCGACATCGACATGCCGCGCATGGACGGCATCGAACTGGTCACGCTGTTGCGCCGCGATAACCGTCTGCAATCGCTGCCGGTGATGGTCGTGTCGTACAAGGATCGCGAAGAAGACCGGCGCCGTGGACTGGACGCCGGCGCCGACTATTATTTAGCCAAAGCCAGTTTTCATGACGACGCCCTGCTCGACGCAGTGGTCGAGCTCATCGGAGGAGCGCGGGCATGAAGATTGCTATCGTCAATGATATGCCGCTGGCGGTGGAGGCCCTGCGCCGGGCGCTGGCCTTCGAGCCGGCGCATCAGGTGGTCTGGGTCGCGTACAACGGCGCCGAGGCGGTGCGCCTGTGCGCCGAAAATACCCCGGATCTGATTCTGATGGATCTGATCATGCCGGTGATGGACGGCGTCGAAGCCACCCGACGGATCATGGCCGAGAGCCCGTGCGCCATTGTCATCGTCACGGTTGACCGGCAACAGAACGTGCACCGGGTCTTTGAAGCCATGGGCCACGGCGCGCTGGACGTGGTCGACACCCCGGCCCTCGGCGCCGGCAATGCACAGGAAGCGGCGGCGCCATTGCTGCGCAAGATCCTCAATATCGGCTGGCTGATCGGCGAGAAAACCCCTCGCTCGCGTTCCGTGCCGGCTCCACAGCGCAGCACGGCGTCGTGCCAGCGGCTGGTCGCAATCGGTTCGTCGGCGGGCGGGCCGGCGGCGCTGGAAGTGCTGCTCAAGGGCTTGCCGCGTGATTTTTCGGCGGCCATCGTGCTGGTGCAGCACGTTGATCAGGTGTTCGCCGCCGGCATGGCCGAGTGGCTGGCCAGCGCCAGTGGTCTGGATGTGCGTCTGGCCCGCGAAGGCGAACCACCGCAAGCCGGCGTGGTGCTGCTGGCCGGCACCAATCACCATATTCGATTACTGAAGAACGGCACGCTGGCCTACACCGCCGAGCCGGTCAACGAGATTTACCGACCCTCGATCGACGTGTTTTTCGAGAGCGTCGCCAGTTATTGGAATGGTGATGCAGTCGGGGTTTTATTGACCGGGATGGGACGTGATGGGGCACAAGGGCTTAAGCTCATGCGCCAACAAGGTTACTTGACCATCGCGCAGGATCAGCAAAGCAGTGCGGTATATGGCATGCCCAAGGCCGCTGCGGCCATTGATGCAGCCGTTGAAATCCGCTCACTGGAAAAGATAGCGCCACGATTGCTGGAGATTTTCCCCAAATGAACAGATTTTTCCGCAATCCTGGCCCCCGCCGTACTCAGGTGACCGCCCATGAATGACTTACAGATCGATGACATCAAAACCGACGAAAACGCCGCCATGGTGTTGTTGGTGGACGATCAGGCGATGATCGGCGAGGCCGTGCGTCGTGGGCTGTCGAATGAAGAAAACATCGACTTCCACTTCTGCTCTGACCCGCATCAAGCCATCGCACAAGCGGTGCGGATCAAACCAACGGTGATCCTGCAGGACCTGGTCATGCCAGGCCTCGATGGTCTGAGCCTGGTGCGCGAATACCGTAATCACCCGGCGACCAAGGACATTCCGATCATCGTTCTGTCGACCAAGGAAGACCCGCTGATCAAAAGCGCGGCGTTTTCGGCCGGCGCCAACGACTATCTGGTGAAACTGCCGGACACCATCGAATTGGTCGCGCGCATCCGTTATCACTCGCGTTCCTATATGACCTTGCTGCAACGGGACGCGGCGTACCGTGCGCTGCGGGTCAGCCAGCAGCAGTTGCTCGACACCAACCTGGTGCTGCAACGCCTGATGAACTCCGATGGCCTGACCGGGCTGTCCAACCGTCGACACTTCGATGAGTATCTGGAACTGGAATGGCGACGTTCCCTGCGTGATCAGAGCCAACTGTCGTTGCTGATGATCGACGTCGATTACTTCAAGTCCTATAACGACACTTTTGGTCATGTCGAAGGCGATGAGGCGCTGCGCAAGGTTGCCACGGCGATCCGCGACGCCAGCGCCCGACCGTCGGACCTGCCGGCGCGTTACGGTGGTGAGGAATTTGCCTTGGTGCTGCCGAACACCTCGCCGGGCGGCGCGCGACTGATGGCGGAGAAGCTGCGCCAGACCGTGGCCGCGCTGAAAATTCCACATATTGCACCGAGCGAAGGCGCGAGCCTGACCATCAGTATCGGTTTGGCGACGATGGTGCCTGAGTCGGGTAGCGATTGCCGGTTGCTGATTTCGGCGGCGGATCGCGGTTTGTATCTGGCCAAGAACAATGGGCGCAATCAGGTCGGCATTGAGTAGTCCACTGTCCCCTGTGGGAGCGGGCTTGCTCGCGAAGGCGACGGCATAGCCAGCAGTAGGGTTGGCTGACCCACCGCATTCGCGAGCAAGCCCGCTCCTGCATTTGCAATACGTCGCCCCAACAGCCGCCAGACGGGCTGCCGTGACAGCGTGATTACGTTATACTCGCCGGCTTTCAAAAGTTCGCCAACGAGTGCTGCCCGTCATGGAAATCAACCCGATCCTGAACACCATCAAGGACCTGTCCGAGCGCTCCTAAAATATTCG
>NZ_JBIUWM010000100.1:9284-10033 GCF_044743445.1 Pseudomonas sp. NPDC087615
GGGGGTATCTTTGACTACGATCAAAAGCATGAGCGTCTGACCGAGGTCAATCGCGAGCTTGAAGATCCGAGTGTCTGGAACAAACCTGAATACGCCCAGGAGCTGGGCCGCGAGCGCGCTGCGCTGGCGCAGATCGTCGATACCCTCGACGAACTGAACGGCGGTCTGGCCGATTGCCGCGACCTGCTGGACATGGCTGTCGAAGAAAACGACGAAGGCGCAGTGGGCGATGTTGTCGCCGAGCTGGCCCGTCTCGAGGACAACCTCGCCAAGCTAGAATTTCGCCGCATGTTCAGCCACGAGATGGACCCGAACAACGCCTACCTGGACATCCAGGCCGGTTCCGGCGGCACCGAAGCCCAGGACTGGGCCAACATCCTGCTGCGCATGTACCTGCGCTGGGCTGACAAACGCGGTTTCGACGCGACCATCATGGAACTGTCCGCCGGTGAAGTCGCCGGGATCAAAGGCGCGACCGTGCACATCAAGGGCGAATACGCCTTTGGCTGGCTGCGTACCGAAATCGGCGTACACCGTCTGGTGCGCAAGAGCCCGTTCGACTCCGGCAACCGTCGCCACACCTCGTTCTCGGCGGTTTTCGTCTCGCCAGAGATCGATGACAAGGTGGAAATCGAAATCAACCCGGCAGACCTGCGGATCGACACCTATCGTTCCTCCGGTGCCGGTGGTCAGCACGTAACCTCCACCGCCTCGGCCGTACGTTTTAGTCACGTACCGACCACCCCCGT
>NZ_JBIUWM010000101.1:0-9961 GCF_044743445.1 Pseudomonas sp. NPDC087615
ACTCGAAACTGGGATATCTGCCACCGACCGTTTACGAACGGGCGATGGCGTCAAAATCACCTATCGAGGTGTCCGGAATTAGTTGACCACTACACCTAGTCGGTACCCCCTTCCATTCAAATGCTCGTGTGATTGCCGCGGGAGCTATAAGGGACTTGCCGGGATACGAGGCCGTGTTAGTCGAAGCCTTGGCAGAGCTTGAGGCGCTACGGTTGCCAAACCCGCGAAATGTCAAAGAGTGGAGAGCCATTGAAGACGGTGAGCGCGACATTGCGTATGAGGAATGGTACTGCTCTCAACCAGATGATGAAGGTGAGGCTTCACGCATTCTTGTTGCGACCTTCGTCTCAACTAAGCGCTCCTCGGGATGCTGGCAAGACCTTGCCAATCATGATCATGCCAAAAGCTTGGTCAACGAGTGGGCTCGCAACATTCGGGACTCTAGGCTTAAAACTGGCGAGGATGAGCTACTCAGCATTTTGAACATTGCCTTGGGCAGTAACAGTGAGGGTGTCGCGTGGAGAGCTGCTCACAAGCATTGGTACCCTTCGCTGGAAAAGCCGTTGCTGGATCGAATGCTTTCCTCGCCTGAGGATGAGTACCTTCGCAATTCGCTCATGCTCTGTGCCTACACTGTCGCTCCCGCAGTCCTGGTTGAATGCCTCAAGGCACTCATGAGTCCGCCGGCGGCCTTCATTCAGCTTTTGGTGGACTTCAGCGTGGTGGTGAAGGTGGAGGAGGGCAGTCTTTTTGACCTGCGTTTTCTCCCTCTTGAGGCCAGGGAAATCCTGGGTGCTCTTTGTGCTGCGGGCCCCTCACAAGGTGTGGGAGGTCCGACGCTGTCTTTGTTGGAGTCTGCTGCGTCAGATTGTTCAGTGACCGTTCTGCCTCACATTGTGCCGATCATGATTGCGAGTGGCGGTGTTCCGGCGAGTACCATCGAGCGTTGGCTGGATGAAAGCACAGAGGCTGCGAGCGCACTCGCAGCGGCGCAAGCGGCAATAGCAATAGACAGTGAGCCGCTCGTCTGGCGTGCATTGAGTCATCGCCGTGCTGACGCCCGCTGTGCGGCACTTGAATACCTGGCACCTAGGCTACCGGATCCGTTGCCCCCTCAGTTACTCGATCTGAAGAACGATCGAGGAAACCGAGTGCGCCTTGCACTCGTTAACGAGTTGACCAAGCGACCACATGCAGACCATTTACCGGTCTTGATGGCAATGTCGAAAGATCGTCACTCAGAAGCTAATGCAGCCTATGAAGAGCCAACCTTTTACCGGATTGCACGCGAGGCAGTGAATGCGCTTGAGGGGTACGGGGAGCTGTCTTGTGAGCATGGAAGCCAGCTTATCGACTTGGCGAGAGCGACCGAAGATCGGACCTTACGTCGTATTGCACTCACAACCGCTGCCAGCCTGTGTGAGGCCGAAATCCGCCAGCAGATTTGGGCCATAGTGAAGAATAAGGACCTACTGTCGTGGGCCCGTGCTGACGCCACAGAGGCATTGACTTTGGCGCCTTTTGTTGAAGCAGACATTCTGAGTAAGATCACCCCCAAGCGGTTGATGAGGGTGTCTGCAACATTAGCTGCTTCACTCACGGCCTTGGTGGGGCGGCATTTTCCTGTCGGTGAGGCTGCCGCCTTCCTTGAGCAGATTGGGAAGTCTCAGACACACCGAGCCTTACTGCTGCTGGGCGTCTACGCGCTGGAAAGTCGTGATCGTGCAGTGGCTATGGGGCTTCTTGATCTACTGGATGATGGTCACCCGGCTCGCAAACTACTTGATGACGACGGCACACTTTTACCGTCTAACGTGCTCGATGACCTTGGCGATGTCAGAATTCGCAAGCGGGTAGGGGAGTGGCTGAAGGATCGTATTGAGGAAAATTAGTCTTACGTCAAATGTGTCGGGTGCTAGACCGCTCAGCCGTTCACTATAGGCTGCGGCCGCTCAAGATGAGGGCTGCTGCCATGTAGATTGTACCGAGTGCGTGCTGGAGCAAGATCAACCCTGACGCTGGGTATCTGCACCCTGTTTTTTTGAGCGGTCCGAAGCCCTAAATAAAATCAGTAACTTACGAAGAGGGCAAAAAAGGGCTCTGTGCTCCCCCAATGGGCGTCGACCAAAGCGTAGGGCCGAGCATCCCTGATGGCGAGCACATCGAATAGTCAGTGAGGGCTACTGACGGGAAATTGCCCTTGATGAAGGTCCACTTTGGGTTGTGGATTCAACCATTCGCGACCGACCGTTTTCGACCCAAAGCGAGAGTCAGGGACTTGTCGGTAGTGACCGGAAAAGGCTGGTTGCTGTCGGCCGGATTTCGCAGTTGAACGTCGGCGGAGGCTGCAAGCTGACTTTCAACCGTGTGGGAGCCGGCAGACTAATACTCACAAGAAACCACGCGTCCTCAATTCTGGTGAGGCGGTGGCGTAGGGTCTTGGCCTGCACTGCCAGGATGTAGATTTTTTTGACGATGACCAAGTTAGCGACTTCTTCACCATCGGTGAACCTCGGCGGTTTCAAGGGAGGATGGAGGTGTTCTGCTTCCGCAGGAAGTCGAAGAGCTGCATGCTCAACGGGGCGTGTAGTAGATGGCGTCCAGAAGCGCTGCACGTCCCAACCAGATTTCGGCGTCAGCCGCATTGCTCGGCTGCGGATGTCTCCACCACGGATCACCGTGCATCGGCTCAATGATGCGCTGCCAGTAGTTCTCCAGGTTCGTTGTGCTCGGGCTGACACCGAAGTTTTCGCACAAGTCCTTTCGGTTGGCCGAATCGATGCACACGAATGCGTCAGGCCGCTTCATCGCCAAGAGCCTAGTCGCGGTCGGTAGTCCGCCGACTCGCCCGTCCTGATCGAAGGCTGCTCTGAACGCTTTGCAGTAGCGGTCGTAGTCGTCCTGCGTGACCGCGCCCATCAACGGGATGAACTCGAGGGCGTGGGAGAGACCTGTGGGCGCTTCGATGACCAGGTTCGCGAACGTCCCACTTGCGCCCATGCTCCCGAAAAGCCCGTAGTCCACGCCTGGCTGCTGAGACTTCTTGCGCCCGAGAGTGCCAGCGACCAGCTTGCGGTCGTCCTCGTTCCACTTCGCGTAGGGTATGCCAGTCGCGAAAAGGGCGCGAGCCTTTGTCAGAACGCCCAAGCGCTCCTTAAACAGGTGCGCAGACGGGTGTGATGAGCTTCGGACCTGCACGAGGTAGTCCGCCCAGCTCATGTCATGTGGCGCGCGCTTTGTATTCGGCTTAGAAGGTGGCCGAACGTCAGCGAACTTGATCAGTTCCTGTCGCGCAGCCGTCTTAGCTGCGTACTGGTGACGGTACCGATAGAGGAATTCGTGAGAGATGTCCTCCGCCCCCTTCCACGCTTCTGCGACGAAGCAACTGAGCTCTACCAGCGCTGCATCGTCAAGCGAGCCATCAAGCAGCACGCTCGCCTCGACGTTTCGGCTCATCGCCGCCTTCGTGAGATTTGGGCTCCCGACCACGCAGCGTATGCGTTGCCCGTTACGAAACAGGTAGACCTTCGGGTGGAACAGGTCGCCCGTGGGAGGAACGACGGCTGCGGCCGCTAGCGCTGCTGCCCGCTCAAGCACCTCGGGTTGCGTCTGGAACATATGAGTGCCGACAACGAAGTGCTCGAACTTCGAGCTGTCTTTCATCGCTGCCTCGAAGACCGCGTTCTCGGTCGCCCAGGCTACTGCCCATTGCATCGACTCGCAGTTCTCGACCAGCGCTATGAGTGTCGACTGCGTCTGCGAAGCCGACAGGAACTTCACATCCATCTCTGCTTTTCCTCGTGTTTCTATTGAACTAAGTCCGGTGCGCTTCTGGGAACTTCAGGAGACCTACACAGGGTCAGTGTGTGGATGAATCCAGTGGGCAGGGATTAGACCATCGCCCTTACGCTCCCAGGCTGCGACGGGCACTGTGTCAGCCACATTCCCCCAGATGTCCGGGCCCGCATGTTCAAGGACAATGATCTGGATGAAATGACCTGCTCGCTTAAGCCCCTCAGCCAGTACCTCGAAGATTTGGCGCGTGGCAATGACGTCCGCTGGCCTAGCCTGATTCACAGCCTCGAAGCCCGCATCCAATGTGTTTATGCCACCAGTGTTGCTAGGGAAATAGACTTGGCTCGGCTGGTCGATCACGATGAAACTGAAGGGTGGGAGCTTGCGATTCTCTTCCCTCGACAAGTACTCATGAATGCCGAGGAACGTCGCAACGTGGTACCCCATCCAGTTCGCGCCACTGCCGATTTCCCAGAGGAAGTCCCGTTGGCCATGTGACTCGAAGCGCAGCGTGAGTTCTTTTCTGTCTAAATAGATTTGAGCGCCAGGCGTTCCGTTAAGAGCGAACTGATCCGCATAATCCTCGAACATAGGGGCCAACTGGGCATCTACCTTCCGCTCTTGCTCAGCCATGTCGGTCAACGACATCTGGAAGTTGTAATGCCGAATTAAGTTCTCCAGCTCGGTCATGCGCTTCTGCAGGCTTTCGTCAGCTTCAGAGCCATCCAGTTGTTTGAGAAGCCGGCTGATTTCGCCCGCAACGTAGTAAATCTGCCCGATGGCGGTTCGGGTGCGCTCATCCTCTTGGATCAGGCGAGTCTGCTCGCGCATCAAACGGGATAGTTCACGCTCTTCTTTGGCGCGCTGCCGTTTCAGCGTAGCCAGCTGCCTGTCGACAACGGGGTTGTCTTTGAGAGCGTCCGAAATCCGGGTAACCTTTTTGACCTTCTCTTCCAGGTTCTCGATAACCAGGGGCAGGGCGTTTGTGAACGTGCCACAGGCCACGCAATGCCCACCGTCAGAGACGCTCTGCTTGAGCCAATCGAGACCAATGACATGGGATTTTTCAGTATCAATGGCCGCGACGAATTGTTTACTGTTACGAGCCAAGTAGTCGAAGCCATCGATCTGGGCGTCAAATTCGTCAACGATACGTTGCTGCTTCCCGACTTCCTCGATGACCACCTTCAGTTTCTGTGAGATATGCAGTCGTTGAGGCTCCAGAAGTGTCTGCTCGAGCCGCCCTTCATGGGTGGCGATGACGACCTTCTTGAGCAGCTCGACTTTCTGAGCACCCTGTGCGCTTGTGCGCTCAAGTAAGCCCAATTGAATGCAGCGATCAAACAACTGGTCAACGTCGGCGTAATGGCTCGCCTTGGCTGCATCGTGTACCGCCACCTGTTTGCGTAGCCGATCCTGCTCACGCTGCGCCTCATCCCGACGCCGCTCATTCATAATGTAGTTTGCATCCACCATGCCGAGCGCATAGGGCATGGCCCGCGTCAGGCGCTCCTTGTGAGCAAACGAGTCGGTTTTGAAAAATAGGGTGTTCGGGTTCGCCACAATATGCTGTGGGAGGAAGTTAAACGCAGCCATGTCCCGATAAGAGCTGCGGCGATCGAAGCTAGACGGCTCGTCCTCATCGGAGTGGGGGAGGTCACTGACTCGTACCATGCCATCAAAGGCGGCTTTGTACTGACCCAGGGAATGGGTGCGGTAAACGGAATCCGGAATGCCATCATCGTTGACCTCCATCATGCAGAGATCGTTTGAGCCTTGGGAGTTTCCTGGAGTACGTCGCGCGACGATGTAGGTCGTATCGAAAAGACGGATCTTCATCCCGAACCACTCGACCGTGTCGCGGATGATGCCGATTGGGATCTGGCACTTGGTCGCGCCCAGCACATAGTCAATAATATGAACAATTGACGATTTGCCGGTGCCGCTCAATCCGTAAATGATGTTGATCTTCCCATCTTCAAAGGGAATGACTCGTGGCTCCAAACCAGGGCAGCGAGGCCAGAGGATGACAGCGTCAATCGTGAATTTCATTCGGAATCCCAAACAAGAGCTTGTACAGGTTTTCTGTAGTGTCGGTGGCAAACCACTTCGCCAGTCTCTCAGTGGTCTGCAGCATGGGCGCTGGAATCGTGCTCTTGATGCCTCGTGGCAAGCGATCGACCAGGACTTGGAAGCTCGCATCATCTTCCCTGCCGCCGACTTTTCCAACCAGTCGAGAGGAGACGGCGAGATTGAGGCCCTGCAGGGTTGTACCCATATGAGCGGCCACTCTACGCTGCAAATCAATTTTCAATACCGGAGTTTCCCTGAGCACTGCACCCAGGGTGGAGCGGCTGGTACGCTTGCACAACGCTTCGCGCGAGCTTTGACTCCATACCAGCGGCAACACCAACATCAGTTTGGGCAGATCTGGGTTTTGCCCAAGCCCGGCCTCCTGGTATTCGCCAATGAAATGCGTCAGGAGGAAGCATGCCAGTGACGAGTTGTGGATCAATTGGCGATCCAGATACACCTCACTCATGACTCATCCTCCGGGGTCGACGCGTCACGGTGCCAATGGATGGGTGACTGTGTCCCATCGCCATTGGCCATTCTGTGATAGGTGCCGCTGAACAAGTATTGAGCGGTGGAGTTCACCCGCCCGACCTTCATGGGAAACGTGTCTGGAAACAACGTGCTGATCATTACGACGTTGTAATCGGCAATTTCGAATTGAGCCACCGACTTCATGCTCGTCAACCGGTGGCGACTGTTGATAGACCCCCAGCGGTCACTCAGCACGCGCTCAGCAGAGTCTAAATCGTTGAGCAGAACTCGACCTGAGTCCAAAAGGCGGATGCGCTCAGAGTAGGCGGCACAGAAGAAGCCGAACTGCTGCATCAGCAAATCTTTGGGCATGTTGATTTTGTTGAGCTGTTCCACGAAGAGCATGTCCGCGGGATCAATCTTCTGGGCCCATTGTGCGAAGTCAGTTTTCTCGAAGGGCAGAGGTTCCCAAGGGCCATTCATGAACGCCTCTACGAGCGCTTGTCGCTTGTTGTAGTAAGGCTGAGCGGTTGTCCAGAACGGCTTGCGCGCTACCCAAGTCTCTTGGCATTGGTCGAACAAGAAGCCGACGAGGCCATGGTAGATGGTCTCAGCGTTAGCAACTGCGTCTTCTGGGAGGTGAAGGGAAGCGATCACCCGCTGCTTCATCTGGGCATTGAGCTGGCCATCCTCGATGTGCATGTGCTCGATCAGAAATGCCAGGTCGGCGTCCGAGTACGCGATGACATCCCGAGCGATTTCACCAGGCTTCCCTGTCATGCCGCTGGCATGTGTTCGCAGTGCAACGACTGCCTCTGCCACTTCCTGCTTTGAGGAAGCGTCAGAGAGCCGCATGGCTAACGTGCCTTTTTTCAAAATTCGATTGGTGACGAAGAGGTACTGTAACGCCTCGTGCTCCTTTCGAGCTGCCGATAACCCGCTCAACCAGATGCGGAGGGTCTTCCACAGGTTTTTACTGCTGTCTTGCAGTGGGTTTTTACGAGGTTGTACGGAGAGCTTGGCCTGCTCAGAAACGCGCCGAGTACCTGCTGCTGTCTGGCTGATCTCTTCCACGTCGTCAGCCGTTTCGATGCCGAATTTGGTCTGCGCATTGGGTGCAGTGAAGATTCGGTATAGCGCGCGTTCGTACTGGTAGCCATATCCCGCTGCACTGGGGCTAGCGTCTGGATCCTTCATCCTTCATCCTTCTATCTCTCAGGCCATACCCGTATAACTGCGGGGCAGAGGCCCCATTCCTTGTTCCATGGCACAACGGGGAAAGAACTGTACCGGCAGGGATGTCATTTGGCCATAGTTTTCAGGTTGTAGCTGATGGGCTGGTTGATGGAGGCTGCCCCTATAGCAGCTACCACTGCGATATCTGAAGCCCGGCAGTCGTCCATTTTTTGGGGGGGGCACGCTGAGCCCCGTGATGACTGTCTGCGCCTGACAAATCACGACGATGCTAGCTAATAAGCCCACGATGGCTGGCTAGAATATCTAGCTTCTCAGCGCTCTGGAGGCTTGGTGAGACAACCGCCATTCGGGAGCATCGCTGGTAGCTTGATAGGAATTGGTATGGTGTTTGGAATTGTTGCCGTCTAATCTTGCTAGTACCCCGCGTTATGCGGTCATGCTAGAGCCTGACCAGACCCAGGTCGCACGCCCGGTTCTGGCCAGATTATGAGCGCTTTTATTTACGGGCCGAAAACTCAGCTATCCAGTTGTGCAACGCCGTAACATCAGCCTCAAACACCGCCAGCTCAAGCGCGCTGCTCGGCAGTTCTTCTGATTGAGCATGCTCGAATACGGAGTAGCGGGTCATCAGATCATCAATGAATGAGCAGTCATCAGTGGTTACCTTGGCAACCTTATGTAGCTTGCCCTGGGTATTGATCGCGCGGCGGAAGCGTCCGACGACATCTGCCAGCAGAATGAACTCGATTGTTTTCTCCACGATGATTCTGAAATCGCTGCAAGCACTCTTGGCGAGTACCTCATAGCTATCGACTTCGGCGTTTTCCTGATGCTTTTTCAGGTGCTTGATCGTGTGGTCGATCAGGCCTTTCAGTGCGTTGGCTGGTTTTGCGTCGCGGGCACTTTGAGTAGCCACGATGCCGACGGTTTTGTCCATCCTACGAAGCGAGGTGAGCGATGGTTTTACAGCAGGCATGCCGGGAGTCTTGGACAATTTGTCTGTGACGGAATCTACCAGGGAAACCAGCGAAAGTCGGTGGGTAAAAATGATGACCTGTCTTGTATGCGATAGCTGTACCAGGCGCTCCACGACTTTCTCTTCGAAATCTTGGTCGAGTGATGAGATCGGGTCGTCGAAAATGAAAGGGGCCAGTTGATTGGAACCCGTTGTATCAGCCAGGAATGCAGCGAGTGCAGCTATTCGTGTCTCGCCCTCGCTCAGGATGTACTCTGGGCCATGAGTGCCATGAGCACCCACCAGATTCAAGCCGAAGGTGATTTTTCCCTTGCCCCCGGATTTGCTTTGCGGTGATACGGGAATACGATGACCTCCCAAGAGCTTCATCTCGTTCACAAATCGAGTCTGATAGCCTGCATCCAGCTCGGTCTTGGCAAGCTCATTTTTTTTAGTTGTCAGGGAATTCGTCGCAGCCGAGCGTGATGCTTTGTCTAGGGATGCCACTGCGGTGAGTCGGTCCTTCTCGGCGACGATCGAAGACTTGTTCTGCGAAAGCCATTGTTTCGCCTGAAGCGTCAGCACTCGCTGATGCATGACTTGACGGTGCTCATCTTTCTGCAGTGCGACCAAACTTGCTTCTTCAGTAGTCAAGGTGACGGATTTCTTCTTCACCGCATCGTTGATGTTCGACCAATCAAAAGGTTGCTGGCCGACGAGGGGAGTACCTTGTGCAAGCCGCTCCAACCGTGTCTTCAGCGAGATGAGCCAAGATTCTGCTTCCGCCTTCTCGAAGCCCAGAGTGGACATCTGGACGAGCCAATCCGCTTGAGAAGGAAGGGTAGGGATACGGCGCTTACGTTCAGTTAGCGCTGTTTCAGCTTTCTTTGCGGCTGTCTCCAGGCCGTCGGTTACAAACTTTTCAAATCCAGCCAGCCGTGCCTGTGCCGCCTCGTCGAGGTCTTGGTGGCAAAGCACGCAGCGTGACTCAGGTGACACATTTGGGAAAGCCGACTCAGGATAAGCCGCGGCGGTGGAATACGCGCGAGCGTGCTCCCACATTTGCTGCCAGGTTGCTGAGCCGACACCCTCAAGCTCTGCTTTCCCAAAAATAGCTGTCGCAGCCTCTTCACTGACTTTTCGTGCTTTCACGGCTTTGTCGTTCAAGTCGACTAGCTCGAGTGCAGCTGTATCGTTCGATCCTAGCTGGAGGGTCGACATCGTCGTTTCGATGCTTTTCAGTGCGGTTTTTTCTTTGCCTATAGCCTGGAGTCGGCCAGAAATATCCTTCTCGGCGAGAAGTGCTTCTTTCTCGATTCGCTCACGATCAAGCTCCTCGGTGTAAAGGCACTCTTTGTCTATGCTCGACGCTTGCAGTGGTCTAATTTCCCCGGACACCCCGATAGGTGGAAAATACACCTATTGAGGAGCTCTCCATGACCGACAAACGCAAAGTATTCGACGACA
>NZ_JBIUWM010000102.1:0-8401 GCF_044743445.1 Pseudomonas sp. NPDC087615
ACTCATTGAATCCCTACGCGTGATCCAGCCCCTTCTGACACATCCAAGAAGCGCGTCATTGTCTGCATGTGCGGCGGCGTGGACTCTTCCGTTTCCGCTCTTCTGCTGATCGAGCAGGGCTTTGAAGTGGAAGGCCTGTTCATGAAGAACTGGGAAGAAGACGACGGAACGGAATATTGCACCGCCATGGACGACCTGGCGGACGCTCAGGCCGTGTGCGACAAGATCGGCATCAAGCTGCACACTGCCAACTTCGCCGCCGAGTACTGGGACAACGTGTTCGAGCACTTCCTGGCCGAATACAAGGCCGGGCGCACGCCGAACCCGGACATCCTGTGCAACCGCGAGATCAAGTTCAAGGCGTTCCTCGACTACGCCATGATGCTCGGCGCCGACCTGATCGCCACCGGCCACTACGTGCGCCGCCGTGACCTCGATGGCCGCACCGAACTGCTCAAGGGCCTCGATCCGAACAAGGATCAAAGCTACTTCCTTCACGCCGTCGGCGGCGAACAGATCGCCAAGACCCTGTTCCCGGTCGGTGAACTGGAAAAGCCTGAAGTGCGCGCAATTGCCGAAAAATACGAGCTGGCGACCGCCAAAAAGAAGGATTCCACCGGGATCTGCTTTATCGGCGAGCGTCGTTTCAGCGACTTCCTCAAGCAATACCTGCCGGCACAACCGGGCGAGATCAAAACCACCGAAGGCGAAGTCATCGGCCGTCACCACGGCTTGATGTACCACACCATCGGCCAGCGCCAGGGCCTCGGCATTGGCGGCTTGAAAGATGCCGGCGATGAGCCGTGGTACGTGCTGCGCAAGGATCTGGACAACAACGAACTGATCGTCGGCCAGGGCAACAACCACCCATGGCTGTTTTCCAGCGCCCTGCTCGCATCCGAAATCTATTGGGTCAACCCGATCGATCTGAGCCAGCCGCTGCGCCTGACCGCCAAAGTGCGTTACCGCCAAAGCGACCAGGCCTGCACCCTGGAGAAAACCGCCAGCGGTTACCGCGCTGTGTTCGACGAACCGCAACGCGCGGTCACGCCGGGCCAGTCCGTGGTGTTCTATGACGGTGAAATCTGCCTCGGTGGCGGCGTGATCGAAGTCGCCGAGCCGTGGAGCGGCCAGGCATGAACCCGACTCAGGAGCAACTGACGGCGCTGGGCGGCGTGTTTCTCGCTGCCGTGCTGGTCGACCGGATCGCCAAGACCGGCCAGACCAACGAGGCCGGCCTGAGCTGCATGCTCGGCAGCCTGCTGGTGCGCGACCCGAAAGACACGCTGGACGTGTACGGCGGCGACGATATCAATCTGCGCGAAGGCTACCGCGCACTGATCGGCGCGCTTGAACGCGACCCGAGCACCTTGCAGCGCGAGCCGCTGCGCTATGCCCTGTCGATGCTCGGCCTCGAGCGCCAATTGGCCAAGCGTGACGACATGCTCGACACCATCGGCAAGCGCCTGCCGCAGATCCAGTCGCAGGTCGAGCACTTCGGTCCGGCCCACGAAAATGTGGTTGCCGCGTGCGGCGCGCTGTACCAAGACACCCTGAGCACCCTGCGCCAGCGGATTCAGGTGCATGGCGACATGCGCAACCTGCAACAGCCGAGCAATGCCTCGAAAATCCGCGCCCTGCTCTTGGCCGGCATCCGTTCAGCTCGCCTGTGGCGTCAGCTCGGTGGGCATCGCTGGCAGTTGGTGATCAGCCGGCGCAAGCTGCTCAAAGAGCTGTATCCGTTGATGCGCAGCGAGTAAATCGCCGCGCAATAGAAAGCTTTGTAGCCTATAACGCGTAATACGCCGGTCAGTTGGCAACGGACCGGCGGATTTTTTCATGTATGATACGCGCCCCATTTCGTTGCCCGACTGTCCGAGAACACCCCATGCAGCTCTCTTCGCTCACTGCGGTTTCCCCTGTTGACGGCCGCTACGCCGGCAAAACCCAGGCCCTGCGCCCGATTTTCAGCGAGTACGGCCTGATCCGTGCCCGCGTTCTGGTTGAAGTACGCTGGCTCCAGCGCCTCGCCGCTCACGCCGGTATCCCGGAAGTGCCAGCCTTCTCTGCCGAGGCCAACGCCGTTCTCAATGAACTGGCTGAGAACTTCTCGCTGGAGCACGCCGAGCGCGTCAAAGAGATCGAGCGCACCACCAACCACGACGTCAAAGCGATCGAATACCTGCTCAAAGAGCAGGCGGCCAAGCTGCCGGAGCTGGCCAAGGTCAGCGAGTTCATCCACTTTGCCTGCACCAGCGAAGACATTAACAACCTGTCCCACGCCCTGATGCTGCGCGAAGGCCGTGACGACGTGATGCTGCCGCTGATGCGCCAGACTGCCAACGCTATCCGTGAACTGGCGATCCGTTTCGCCGATGTGCCGATGCTGTCGCGCACTCACGGCCAACCGGCTTCGCCGACCACGCTGGGTAAAGAGCTGGCGAACGTGGTTTACCGTCTCGAGCGTCAGATCGCTCAAGTCGCTGCCGTGCCACTGCTGGGCAAGATCAACGGCGCTGTCGGCAACTACAACGCCCACCTGTCGGCCTACCCGCAGATCGACTGGGAAGCCAACGCCCGCGCCTTCATCGAAGACGAACTGGGCCTGGGCTTCAACCCGTACACCACGCAGATCGAACCGCACGACTACATCGCCGAACTGTTCGACGCCATTGCGCGCTTCAATACCATCCTGATCGACTTCGACCGTGACATTTGGGGTTACATCTCCCTGGGTTACTTCAAGCAGCGCACCATCGCCGGCGAAATCGGTTCGTCGACCATGCCGCACAAGGTCAACCCGATCGACTTCGAAAACTCCGAAGGCAACCTGGGCATCGCCAACGCACTGTTCCAGCACCTGGCGAGCAAACTGCCAATCTCCCGCTGGCAGCGCGACCTGACCGACTCCACCGTTCTGCGTAACCTCGGTGTCGGCTTCGCCCACAGCGTGATCGCGTATGAAGCCAGCCTCAAAGGCATCAGCAAGCTTGAGCTCAACGAGCAGAAGATTGCCGCTGACCTCGATGCATGCTGGGAAGTGCTGGCTGAGCCGATCCAAACCGTGATGCGCCGCTACAACATCGAAAACCCGTACGAAAAGCTGAAAGAACTGACCCGCGGCAAGGGCATCAGCCCTGAAGCGTTGCAGACTTTCATCGACGGCCTGGACATGCCAGCCCAAGCGAAAGCCGAGCTGAAGCAACTGACCCCGGCCAACTACATCGGTAACGCTGTAGCGCAAGCCAAACGCATCTGATCGACCGCTTGACCCGTTTGAGACGCCCGGCCGCGCCGGGCGTTTTTATTCCCGTCTGAAAAGTGCTTTTTTTCAATAGGTTACATATGAATTCCGATATTCCTCTTCAACTTCTGGGCGGCCTCACGGCGCGCGAATTCCTGCGTGACTACTGGCAGAAAAAGCCACTGCTGATCCGTCAGGCGATTCCTGATTTCGAAAGCCCGATCGACGCCGACGAACTGGCCGGCCTAGCCCTGGAAGAAGAAGTCGAGTCGCGCCTGGTGATCGAGCACGGCGAGCGCCCATGGGAACTGCGCCGCGGCCCGTTCGCTGAAGACGAATTCAGCAAGCTGCCGGAAAAAGAGTGGACTCTGCTCGTTCAGGCAGTCGATCAATTCGTGCCGGAAGTCAGCGAACTGCTGGAAAACTTCCGCTTCCTGCCGAGTTGGCGCGTTGACGACGTGATGATCAGCTTCGCCGCTCCCGGTGGCAGCGTGGGGCCGCACTTCGACAACTACGACGTGTTCCTGCTGCAAGGTCACGGCAAGCGCAACTGGAAAATCGGCCAGATGTGCGACTCCGAGAGCCCGCTGCTGCAACACGCGGATCTGCGCATCCTCGCCGAATTCCACGAAACCGAAGAGTGGGTTCTGGAACCGGGCGACATGCTCTACCTGCCGCCGCGCCTGGCCCACTGCGGCGTGGCCGTGGATAACTGCATGACCTATTCGGTCGGCTTCCGCGCCCCAAGCGCCTCTGAAGTACTGACCCACTTCACCGACTTCCTCAGCCAGTTCCTGACCGATGAAGAGCGCTACACCGATGCCGACGCGCAACCGGCGACCGATCCGCACCAGATTCAACACGATGCACTGGATCGCCTGAAGAGCCTGCTCGCCGAGCACATGAGCGACGAGCGCCTGCTGCTGACCTGGTTCGGCCAATACATGACCGAGCCACGCTACCCGGAACTCGTGGCCGGCCCGGAAGACGTCGAAGAAGAAGACTTCCTCAGCGCCCTGCAGGATGGCGCCGTATTGATCCGTAACCCAAGCGCACGCCTGGCCTGGTCGGAAGTCGATGACGATTTGCTGCTGTTCGCCAGCGGCCAGAGCCGTTATCTGCCGGGCAAATTGCGCGAACTGCTGAAACTGATCTGCGCCGCCGACGCCTTACACACCGACAACCTCGGCGAGTGGCTGAACGACGAAGACGGTCGTGGCCTGCTGTGCGAACTGGTCAAGCAAGGCAGCCTGGGGTTTGCCGATGAATAAAATTCGCGTACGTGTCGCAGACTGGCAGAAGGACATCGCCGAGATCCGGCGCATTCGTGAAACGGTGTTTATCGCCGAACAATCGGTTCCACCCGAGCTTGAATGGGACGCCGATGACGCGACCGCCGTGCATTTTCTGGCATTCGAAGGCGACTTTCCGATCGGCACTGCACGCCTGCTGCCCGATGGGCACATTGGCCGGGTTTCGGTGCTGAAAGACTGGCGTGGCATGAAGGTCGGTGACGCCCTGATGCAAGCGGTCATCGCTGAAGCTGAAGAGCGCGGCCTGAAGCAGCAGATGCTCAGCGCACAAGTGCAGGCCACGGCATTCTATGAGCGCCTGGGTTTCAGCCTGGTCAGTGAAGAATTCCTGGAAGCAGGGATTCCGCATGTCGATATGGTTCGCCATTCGGCTTAAGACCGCGGCGCGGCTTTCGCGAGCAGGCTCGCCCCCACACTGGATCTGTGCCTGACGCACAATTTGTGTCCGCTGGAGATCTACTGTGGGAGCGAGCCTGCTCGCGAAGAGGCCAGCAAGAACACCACAAAACGCCCTGCCATTCTCGGATGCCGGGGCGTTTTGCTGTCTACGATTCAACTTGCCCCACCCCAGGCCGACAAACTGGCAATATCAAGCCTTTCGAAAGCGGAGATAACGGACATGTCCCTACGCACCCTGCTCACCACCCTGCTGCTCGGCTGCAGTCTATCGGTGATGGCGGCCACCGAAATCGTGCCACTCAAGTACCGCACCAGCGCCGACATGCTGCCGATGGCGCAAGACTTCATGGGCAAAGATGGCCAGGTCAGCGCCTACGGCAACCAACTGATCGTCAAGGCCGAGCCGGACAAGATTCAGGAACTCAAGGCGCTGATCACCCAACTCGACACCGCCCCCAAACGCCTGCTGATCACTGTCGATACCAATGAAAACAACGGTCGTGGCGACGAGGGCTATTCAGTGAACGGCACACAGACCCGCATCATCAGCCGCAGCACCGCTAGCCGAGACGGCGGCATTCAGCAAGTGCAGGCCAGCGAAGGCGCACCGGCGTTGATTCAGGTCGGCCAGAGCGTGCCAATCACCAGCAGCCAAAGCAATTCCTACGGCGACTACAGCAGCCAAACCCAATACCGTAACGTCACCCAAGGTTTTTACGTCACCGCCAGCGTCACCGGAGACATCGTTCATCTGTCAATCAGCACCAATCGTGACCGCATGAGCCAGGAACGTCCCGATGTAGTGAACGTACAAAGTACCGACACAACGGTCAGCGGGCGCCTGGGCGAGTGGATCACTCTGGCCGGTGTGAATCGCCAGACTCAGGCCGACAAACAAGGCCTGACCCGCAGCTACTCGACTCAAGGCCGAGATGACATGACGCTACGGGTGAAAGTCGACAGCTTGGACTAAAGCACCAAAAACTGACTGATTAGTCGTATTAGACGAAAGATGTAGTGCCTTGAAAAAAGCACTACAAAACGTTTGACGAGGCAAAAAAGCGAAGGCATGATGGCCTCGCTCCCGCTAATCAGAGGCCCTGGCAAGGGCCTTCGAAACGATGTTCGCAGCCACCCCGCGAACCGCTTCGTGTCTGTACCGCCCACAAGGTGTGTTTGACGAGGTTGCCGACTGGAACGAAGTTGTCCCGAGGGACGGAAGCGTAATTAGGTAACCCGGCATCACACTGCAGTTCGTATAAAGGCCCACGACGCCCGAATGCGCCCACCAGTTGCGCCTTTACCTGCTCACTTCCCCTCGAGCCCATCGTTCATCCCGTCGCCTACCCCGCCGAATCCGACTTGATCACCTAAGCTTCTGGTCAGCGAGCGCATGAATTTTCCACCGCAGAACAACTTTTCATAAAGACGCGACGAGGTTTATCTCCATGGCACTGACACGCGAACAGCAAATTGCAGCCCTTGAAAAAGACTGGGCTGAAAACCCGCGCTGGAAAGGCGTGACACGCACTTACTCCGCTGCTGACGTCGTCCGTCTGCGTGGCTCGGTTCAACCAGAGCACACTTTTGCGAAAATGGGCGCCGAGAAGTTGTGGAACCTGGTGACCCAGGGTGCCAAGCCGTCCTTCCGCCCAGAGAAAGATTTCGTCAACTGCATGGGCGCCCTGACCGGCGGCCAGGCTGTTCAGCAGGTTAAAGCCGGTATCCAGGCGATCTACCTGTCGGGCTGGCAGGTGGCTGCGGACAACAACTCCGCCGAATCGATGTACCCGGACCAGTCGCTGTACCCGGTGGACTCGGTGCCAACCGTGGTCAAGCGCATCAACAACTCGTTCCGTCGTGCTGACCAGATCCAGTGGAAAGCCGGCAAGAACCCTGGCGACGATGGCTACATCGACTACTTCGCGCCAATCGTGGCTGACGCTGAAGCCGGTTTCGGTGGCGTACTGAACGCCTACGAACTGATGAAGAGCATGATCGAAGCAGGCGCTGCTGGCGTTCACTTCGAAGACCAACTGGCTTCCGTGAAAAAATGCGGCCACATGGGCGGCAAGGTACTGGTTCCTACCCAGGAAGCTGTACAGAAGCTGACCGCTGCCCGTCTGGCGGCTGACGTTGCCGGTACTCCGACCATCATTCTGGCGCGTACCGACGCTAACGCGGCTGACCTGCTGACGTCCGACTGCGACCCGTACGACCAGCCATTCGTGACTGGCGAACGTACCCAGGAAGGCTTCTACAAAGTGCGCGCCGGTCTCGACCAGGCCATCGCTCGCGGCCTGGCTTACGCTCCGTACGCCGACCTGATCTGGTGCGAAACCGCCAAGCCGGATCTGGACGAGGCTCGTCGCTTCGCTGAAGCGATCAAAAAGGAATACCCGGACCAACTGCTGTCGTACAACTGCTCGCCTTCCTTCAACTGGAAGAAAAACCTGGACGACGCGACCATCGCCAAGTTCCAGCGCGAACTGTCCGCCATGGGCTACAAGCACCAGTTCATCACCCTGGCCGGCATTCATAACATGTGGCACAGCATGTTCAACCTGGCGCACGACTACGCCCGTAACGACATGACTGCCTACGTGAAGCTGCAAGAGCAGGAATTCGCTGATGCTGCCAAGGGTTACACCTTCGTGGCTCACCAGCAGGAAGTGGGCACCGGCTACTTCGATGACATGACCACCGTGATTCAAGGTGGCTCGTCTTCGGTAACCGCGCTGACCGGTTCGACTGAAGAAGAACAGTTCCACTGATCTGCTTCACCTGAGCAAACGGCCGTTGCGGACCGAATAGAAAGCTAACCGCAACGCCGCACATCTGACGCCCCGACTGGTTCGGGGCGTTTTTTTGCCCGCAAACATCTCAAAGGCTCCTACAGGTTTTGCGTAGGACCTTTCTGAAAAAACATTGATCCAGAGCGCTATGGACGTCAGAAAAATCGTTTAAAACGGGCGATGCCGCTACTTGCAGTAACGGGCATATAAGACAACTTCCTGATTACTGGCCCGCTAAACAGTTTCAAAACCACTCCAAACGATATCAATTATCATTTAGCAGCAACTATGTTCGTTACATTTCCCACAAAACATAATTCGCAGAAATCCGGCTAATGCCCGCTATGCTTGGGCTACGGGGCATTCGAGGTGCGCTATGTCCTTATTCCAATAAATAATTTCGCTATAGGAATTTTACTTGCAGGGTGTTTAGCCATAAAATCAGCGCGATTGATTGCTGCGACATATCGTCACTGCTTTATTTCTTTATCAAGCTCAGAGACCTTTGCTCTCTGTTAAGGATTACCAGCATGCCCGAAGCGACAGGACTCATGGCCCACAACTGGGGCTTTGCCATTTTCCTTCTGGGTGTAGTCGGCCTGTGTGCCTTCATGCTCGGTGTCTCAAGCCGACTACACCCAGAAGGAAAA
>NZ_JBIUWM010000103.1:0-7700 GCF_044743445.1 Pseudomonas sp. NPDC087615
AAAAGTCAGCGTGTAATCGCGCTGACTACGTTTTGCGCCCGTATCCATTGCACCCTCCTGATAAGAAGCCAGAAGGTGTAAACCTTATTCAGGACGAGACACCGCCCACAAAAAAGGCCCGTCGCGTTGAACGACGGGCCTTTTTATTTAGATCGTATGCAGCCAAGAATCAGAACGGAATATCGTCATCGAAGCTGTCGAAATCCGGAGCCGGTTGCGGTGCGGCCTGCTGTGGAGCCGGGGCCGAACGCTGCTGTGGAGCCGACTGCTGCGGGCGCGGTGCCTGCTGGCGTGGAGCTGGAGCGGACTGCTGATAGTTGTTGCCGCCGCCTTGTTGGTCGCCCTGTTGTGGGCGGCCGCCGAGCAGTTGCATGGTGCCTTGCATGTCGACCACGATTTCGGTGGTGTAACGCTTGATACCGTCTTTTTCCCACTCGCGGGTCTGCAGCTTGCCTTCGATGTAGACCTGCGAACCTTTGCGCAGGTACTCACCGGCGATCTCGGCCACCTTGCCGAACATCGAAACACGGTGCCACTCGGTCTTCTCGACCTTCTGACCGGTTTGCTTGTCGGTCCACTGTTCGCTGGTTGCCAGACTCAGGTTGGTCACGGCGTTACCGTTAGGCAGGTAGCGAACTTCGGGATCCTGGCCGCAAGTGCCGACCAATATGACTTTGTTAACCCCACGGGCCATAACGTTCTCCTAGGCTTCGCAAGCAGCCCCGGCCGGGTTGTTCACCAGGCGTTCGAGGGTGTCGCGATCCACTAATTCTTTGTCCAGTTTGATGTAAACAGCCGCTTCGTCAGCGACTATCACTGCATCTGTTACCCCTACGAGGGCCTTGAGGCGCTCGACCAGACCCGCTTCGCGGATCGCCTCGGGCGACAACGGCAAGCGCAGGCTCGTCACGTAGGGAGGTTCGCGCATGGTAACAGCAAAGGCCAGCCAGATGGCAGCCAGCCCCGCACATCCGAGGAACACAACCGACAGACCGCCATGCTGAAACAGCCAGCCGCCGAGTATCCCGCCGAGTGCCGAACCCAGGAATTGACTGGTGGAATACACGCCCATGGCCGTGCCCTTGCCACCTGCCGGTGAAACCTTGCTGATCAGCGACGGCAATGAAGCTTCCAGCAGATTGAACGCGGTGAAGAACACCACCGTACCGATCACCAGAGCCCGCAGGCTGTCACCGAACTTCCAGAAGAATAGCTCAGTCAGCATCAGCGTCATGACGGCGCCGAGCAAGATTCGTTTCATTTTGCGTTTCTTCTCGCCATAGATGATGAACGGGATCATGGCGAAGAACGAAATCAGCAACGCTGTCAGGTACACCCACCAATGCTGCTCCTTGGGCAAACCCGCTTTTTCCACCAGGGCCAGGGGCAGCGCGACGAAGCTCGACATGAGCATCGCGTGCAATACAAAGATGCCCAGGTCGAGGCGCAGCAGATCGGGATGCTTGAGCGTCGGCATCAACGCCTGACGCGCCACGCCAGACTCGCGATGCTGCATCGGCCCGGTTGAGCGCGGCACCATGAACATGATGATCAGGATCCCGATCAGTGCCATGCCGCCTGTAGCGAGGAACAGTCCGGACAAACCGAAAACCCGGGTCAGCAACGGCCCGACCACCATCGCCACAGCAAAGGACAAGCCGATGGTCATGCCGATCATCGCCATCGCTTTGGTGCGGTGCTGTTCACGGGTCAGGTCGGAGAGCAAGGCCATGACCGCGGCGGAGATCGCCCCGGCGCCCTGCAGGATCCGCCCGGCAATCACGCCCCAGATCGAATCGGCCTGGGACGCCAGCACACTGCCGAGGGCGAAGACGATCAGCCCCAGGTAAATGACCGGCCTGCGGCCAATGCGGTCGGAAATGATCCCGAACGGAATCTGAAAAATCGCCTGGGTCAGGCCGTAAGCGCCGATAGCCAGCCCGATCAGGGCCGGGGTCGCGCCTGCCAGATCCATGCCATAGGTCGCCAGTACTGGCAACACCATGAACATGCCAAGCATACGGAAGGCGAACACCAGGGCCAGACCGCTCGCCGCGCGGGTCTCGCTGCCACTCATGCGTTCGCTGTGGAGATCGTGCATGGAAAAACCTCGTGTGAACCGGCGGCGATTCTACCAGTCCCATCGGAAGACGGGGTATATCGCGACGCTATGACACGCATAGATGAAACTCTCTTCATCTATGGCAAAAAACGCTGCGCTTGATAGTGTGCATCCATCCAGTATTTGCCCGTATACTCCTACGTTTTCGACGCCCGCCGAGCGAGGCCACTTTGGACAAGATCCTGATACGTGGGGCCCGTACCCACAACCTGAAGAACATCGACCTGACCCTGCCACGGGACAAGCTGATCGTCATCACCGGCCTGTCCGGATCCGGCAAGTCGTCCCTGGCCTTCGACACACTCTACGCCGAAGGTCAGCGCCGCTATGTCGAATCCCTGTCGGCTTACGCCCGGCAGTTCCTGTCGATGATGGAAAAACCCGACGTCGACACCATCGAAGGCCTGTCGCCTGCGATTTCCATCGAACAGAAATCGACCTCGCACAACCCCCGCTCCACGGTCGGCACCATCACCGAAATCTACGACTATCTGCGCCTGCTGTATGCACGCGTCGGCACGCCGCGCTGCCCGGACCACGATATTCCGCTGGAAGCGCAGACCGTCAGCCAGATGGTCGACCTGGTGTTGGCCCAGCCGGAAGGCAGCAAATTGATGCTGCTGGCCCCGGTGATCCGCGAGCGCAAGGGCGAACACTTGTCGGTGTTTGAAGAGCTGCGCGCCCAGGGCTTCGTCCGTGCCCGGGTCAACGGCCGGATCTGCGAGCTCGACGAACTGCCGAAACTGGATAAACAGAAGAAGCATTCTATCGACGTGATTGTCGACCGCTTCAAGGTCCGCGCCGATCTGCAGCAGCGTTTGGCCGAATCGTTCGAGACCGCACTGAAACTGGCGGACGGCATTGCCCTTGTGGCGCCGATGGACGATGAGCCGGGCGAAGAGATGATCTTCTCCGCACGTTTCGCCTGCCCGATCTGCGGCCACGCGATTAGCGAGCTCGAACCAAAACTGTTTTCCTTCAACAACCCGGCCGGCGCCTGCCCGACTTGCGATGGCTTGGGCGTGAAGCAATTCTTCGACATCAAGCGACTGGTCAATGGCGACCTGACGCTGGCCGAAGGTGCAATTCGCGGCTGGGATAGACGTAACGTCTACTACTTCCAGATGCTTGGCTCATTGGCCTCGCATTACGGGTTCAGCCTGGAAGTGCCGTTCAACGAACTGCCAGCCGATCAGCAGAAATTCATCCTGCACGGCAGCGGCTCGCAGAACGTCGACTTCAAGTACCTGAACGACCGTGGCGATATCGTCAAACGTTCGCACCCGTTCGAAGGCATCGTGCCGAACCTCGAGCGTCGCTACCGCGAAACCGAATCGGCGAGCGTGCGTGAAGAACTGGCCAAGTTCCTCAGCACTCAGTCTTGCCCGGACTGCCGTGGCACCCGTCTGCGTCGTGAGGCTCGGCATGTCTGGGTCGGCGAGAAGACGCTGCCGGCAGTGACCAATTTGCCGATTGGCGATGCGTGTGAATACTTCGGCGAACTGAAGATGACTGGCCGGCGTGGCGAGATCGCGGACAAGATTCTCAAGGAAATCCGCGAGCGCCTGCAGTTTCTGGTCAACGTGGGCCTGGACTATCTGTCGCTGGATCGCAGTGCCGACACGTTGTCCGGCGGCGAAGCACAGCGGATCCGACTGGCCAGCCAGATCGGCGCCGGTCTGGTGGGTGTTCTTTATATCCTTGACGAGCCTTCCATCGGCTTGCACCAGCGTGATAACGATCGGCTGCTCGGCACACTCAAACACCTGCGCGACATCGGCAACACAGTGATTGTGGTCGAGCACGACGAAGACGCGATTCGCCTGGCTGACTATGTCGTGGATATCGGCCCCGGTGCCGGTGTGCATGGCGGACAGATCGTTGCCGAAGGTACGCCAGCCGAAGTCATGGCGCACCCCGATTCCCTGACCGGCAAATACCTGTCGGGGCGGGTGAAGATCGAGGTGCCGGCCAAGCGTACACCGCGCAACAAAAAACAGGTTCTGGCACTCAAGGGTGCGCGGGGTAACAACCTGCGCAACGTCGATCTGGAAATTCCGATCGGCCTGCTGACTTGTGTGACCGGTGTTTCCGGCTCGGGCAAATCAACCCTGATCAACAACACCCTGTTCCCGCTGAGCGCCACGGCACTCAACGGCGCGACCACTCTGGAAGCAGCAACTCACGACAGCATCAAGGGTCTGGAACATCTGGACAAAGTGGTCGACATTGACCAGAGCCCGATTGGTCGCACACCACGCTCCAACCCGGCAACTTACACCGGGCTGTTCACCCCGATCCGGGAACTGTTCGCCGGCGTGCCCGAGTCGCGTTCCCGTGGCTACGGCCCTGGGCGTTTCTCGTTCAACGTCAAGGGCGGTCGGTGCGAGGCGTGCCAGGGTGATGGCCTGATCAAGGTTGAAATGCACTTCCTGCCGGACATCTATGTCCCTTGCGACGTGTGCAAGAGCAAACGCTACAACCGCGAAACCCTTGAGATCAAATACAAGGGCAAGAACATCCACGAAACTCTCGAGATGACCATCGAAGAGGCTCGAGTGTTCTTCGACGCGGTACCGGCGCTCGCGCGCAAGCTGCAAACGTTGATGGATGTGGGGCTGTCGTACATCAAGCTGGGGCAGTCGGCGACGACCTTGTCCGGTGGTGAGGCGCAGCGGGTCAAACTGTCCCGTGAGCTGTCCAAACGCGATACCGGCAAGACGTTGTATATCCTCGACGAGCCGACCACGGGCCTGCACTTCGCAGATATCCAGCAATTGCTCGACGTCCTGCACCGCCTGCGCGACCACGGCAACACCGTGGTGGTGATCGAGCACAACCTTGACGTGATCAAGACTGCCGACTGGCTGGTCGATCTCGGGCCTGAGGGTGGCTCCAAGGGTGGCCAGATCATTGCCACCGGCACGCCCGAGGAAGTGGCCGAGATGAAGCAATCTCACACAGGCCATTACCTCAAGCCGCTGCTGATCCGTGATCGGGCCTAAACGCCGAGCATGAAAAAGCCCCTGTCACTTCGTCAGTGACAGGGGCTTTTTTGTATTACATGTCAGGTGTGAGATTGCAGGTAGTTCTCGAGACCGATCAGCTTGATCAGGCCCAACTGCTTTTCCAGCCAGTAGGTATGATCTTCTTCGGTATCGTGGAGCTGAACGCGCAAGATCTCGCGGCTGACGTAGTCGTTGTGCTGTTCGCAGAGTTCGATGCCCTTGCACAATGCCGCACGGACTTTGTACTCAAGGCGCAGATCGGCTTCGAGCATCTCCGGGACGGTGGTGCCGACATCCAGATCATCCGGACGCATGCGTGGTGTACCTTCAAGCATCAGAATCCGGCGCATCAAGGCGTCAGCATGGCCAGCTTCTTCTTCCATCTCGTGGTTGATTCGTTCGTAGAGCTTGGTGAATCCCCAGTCCTCATACATCCGCGAATGGACAAAATATTGGTCACGCGCGGCCAGTTCGCCGGTCAGCAACGTGTTGAGGTAATCGATAACGTCTGGGTGGCCTTGCATCGCCCTACATCTCCCTGCTTGAAAGGCTGTAGTTTGAACCAACCTGACTGTCAGGTCACCCTCCACGCGCAATAAAAGCGAAGATAATCTGAGAAAAGCAGTCTAAATAACGCAAAAACCGCCCTAATGAGGGCGGTTCTGCTTCTCGTTTAGACTTCGTTAAGCTGTACGTTGAGCAGCTTTGCGATTGCTTCTCCATACGCCGGATCGGCGTTGTAGAAATGCTGCAACTGGCGATCCACAACATCAGGCGTCACACCGGCCATCGCTCCTGCAATGTTGCTGACCAGCAGCGCTTTCTGTTCGTCATTCATCAAGCGGAACAGTGCCCCCGCCTGACTGTAGTAATCACTGTCCTCACGATGATCGTAGCGGTCAGCCGCACCGCTCAAGGCCAGCGCGGGCTCAGCGTAATGTGGCGCTTGTTTCGGCGACTCTACGTAGCTGTTCGGCTCGTAGTTTGGCGCTGCGCCACCGTTGCTGCCGAAAGCCATCGAACCGTCGCGCTGGTAAGTGTTCACCGGATTGCGTGGCGCATTCACCGGCAACTGCTGATGATTGGTACCGATACGGTAGCGGTGAGCATCGGCGTAAGCGAATACACGACCTTGCAGCATGCGATCCGGCGACAATCCGACACCAGGCACCATGTTGCTTGGGCCAAATGCAGCTTGCTCCACTTCGGCGAAGTAGTTCAGCGGGTTGCGATTCAACTCCAGCTCGCCAACTTCGATCAGCGGGAACTCTTTCTGCGACCAGGTCTTGGTCACGTCAAACGGGTTCTCGTAATGCGCTGCCGCTTGGGCTTCGGTCATGATCTGGATGCATACACGCCATTTCGGGAAGTCACCGCGCTCGATTGCCCCGAACAGATCACGCTGGGCGTAGTCTGGATCGGTGCCTGCCAAACGCGCAGCCTCTGCTGGCGCGAGGTTCTTGATCCCTTGTTTAGTCTTGTAATGCCACTTCACCCAGTGACGCTCGCCTTTGTCGCTGATGAGGCTGTAAGTGTGACTACCGAAGCCGTGCATGTGACGGTAGCCATCAGGAATGCCGCGATCAGAAAAGAGAATGGTGACCTGGTGCAGCGCCTCAGGCGAATGCGACCAGAAATCCCACATCATCTGCGCACTTTTCAAGTTGCTTTGCGGCAAACGCTTTTGCGTGTGGATGAAGTCAGGAAACTTCAGCGGATCACGGATGAAGAACACCGGCGTGTTGTTACCAACAATGTCCCAGTTGCCTTCCTCGGTGTAGAACTTCAGAGCAAAACCTCGCGGATCTCGCTCGGTGTCAGCCGAACCGCGCTCACCGCCCACGGTAGAGAAGCGCAAGAAGGTCGGGGTTTGCTTGCCGACAGATTCGAACAATTTGGCACTGGTGAACTCAGTGATGTCGCGAGTGACAGTGAACGTGCCGTAAGCACCCGAGCCTTTCGCGTGAACGCGGCGCTCAGGAATGTTTTCACGATTGAAGTGGGCAAGCTTCTCGATCAGATGAAAATCGTCGAGCAGCAGCGGGCCTCGTGGGCCGGCGGAGCGAGAATTCTGGTTATCAGGAACAGGCGCGCCACTGGCGGTCGTAAGCGTTTTGGTCTGGCTCATACGGTCTTCTTCCTCTGTCAGTCTTGGAGCTGCCGGCTAATCGGCTTGGACGGGAGTATCAATCAACAATGTGACACCTACAAATTCATTAACCTGCACACATCGATAGAAAATTACTAATTATATTTCCCAACACATAGTGACGACAGAACAGAGAGAGATGCTTGTACGTAAAGCGCTTTTCTTTCAGGCACAAAAAACCGGGCACTAGGCCCGGTTCTTTGTTTCAGACTGACGTCTTACTCGGCGGATACAGCTTCGCCAGCAGTAGCACGATCAACCAACTCGACGTACGCCATAGGCGCGTTGTCGCCAGCACGGAAACCGCACTTGAGGATGCGCAGGTAGCCACCCTCACGGGTAGCGTAACGCTTGCCCAGGTCGTTGAAGAGCTTACCAACGATAGCTTAAGAACGAGAACGGACGAAAGCCAGACGGCGGT